>NZ_JAXIOO010000003.1:0-157227 GCF_049311065.1 Arthrobacter sp. 7Tela_A1
CCCGAGAGCCCAGCCACCCCTCCCCAAACCATCGAGATGACAGAAACTGCCCGTTTCAGCGCTGTAACGTGCAGTTTCTGCTATCTCGATGTGGGAGGGGGCGGATTCGGAATGTTACGCGGAGACTTGCCCGAAGGCCGTCCGAGGGCGTTTAGTTGCTCTTGACCATCCCGAGCGGCTGAGAGACCTGGATCAGTGAAGCCGCAGCAACCCTGGTCGGAGTGCTTCCTCCTTGAAGCACTGCGATAGCGAGGTGGACGTCGCAGGAGGCCGCTAACCCGGCCCAGGACGTTTTCCGTAGGGTGCTACTGCCAGGACCGATGGAGTGTTCACATGACTGCAGTACTGTCCTCCGGCTCCCATGCCGTTTCCACTGTCCCGCGCCCCACACCCGGCTCTGCACTGCCGGTAACGTTCGACGGCGTCGGCCGCAGCTTCGGCTCCGGCGCAAACACCCACGTGGTGCTGCGCGACATCAATTTCGAGGTCCGTCCGGGCGAAGTCCTGGCCATCCTGGGCTCGAGCGGCTGCGGCAAGTCGACGCTGCTGCGTGCCACCGCGGGACTCGACGCGGCCTCCACCGGGCAAGTGCTGATCGACGGGACTGCCGTCCACGGCATCGACGACCGGTGCGCCGTGGCCTTCCAGGAACCGCGGCTGCTGCCGTGGCAGACCCTGCAGGCCAACGTCGCCATCGGCCTGCCCAAGAGCACCAGTGCGTCCGAGGGCAAGGCCAAGGTCGCCGAGCTCCTCAAGCTGGTTGAGCTGGACAGCTTCGCGAAGCACCAGCCGCGCGCTGTGTCCGGCGGCATGGCCCAGCGCGCGTCGCTGGCCCGGGCGCTGGCCCGCAAGCCCGGCGTGCTGCTGCTCGACGAACCGTTTGGCGCCCTCGATGCCCTGACCCGCCTCAAGATGCAGGACCTCCTGCTGGACGTGCACCGTGCAGCTCCAGCCACTGTCCTGCTGGTCACCCACGACGTCGACGAAGCGCTGCAGCTCGCGGACCGGATCATCATCCTCGGCCGCGAACCGGGCAAGCCCGGCGCCACCATCACGCAGACCATCACCGTCCCGGGTGTCCGTCCGCGGGACCGTGCCTCAGCTGAGCTGGCACGAATGCGCGGAGAGCTCCTGGCGAGCCTCGGCATCGACCGCCACTAGGCGACCCCTTCCCCACCGCCGCGGCGGATGCCGCGGGCCATCCGTGCCCGCGCCTTTCTTCTTCCCTGCCCTCCACTTCCTAAGGAATCCCCATGAACAGCCGTTCCCGCTTGTCCCGCCGTCCGTTCGCCGTCCTGGCGGCCACTGCCGCAGCGTTCTCGCTGGCCCTGACCGGCTGCGTTGCCGGCGAAGACTCCTCCGGCGCTGCCGCCAATGATGCAGCCGACGGCGGCACCCTGAACATCGACTTCGCCACCTACAACCCGCTCAGCCTGGTCATCAAGGACCAGGGCTGGCTGGAAGCCACCCTTGAAGAGGAGGGTGTGGACGTGAACTGGGTGCAGTCAGCCGGATCCAACAAGGCCAATGAGGCTCTGCGTGCCGGAGCGATCGACGTCGGCTCCACTGCCGGCTCCGCCGCCCTCCTGGCCCGGGCCAACGGTTCCCCCATCAAGACGATCAGCATCTACTCCCAGCCGGAATGGGCCGCCCTGGCCGTCGGACCGGATTCGGGCATCACCTCGGTGGCAGATCTCAAGGGCAAGTCAGTCGCCGCCACCAAGGGCACCGATCCGTACTTCTTCCTGGTGCAGGCCCTGGAAGAGGCCGGCCTGGAAACCTCCGACGTCACCGTGCAGAACCTGCAGCACGCCGACGGCCGTGCAGCCCTGGAAAACGGGTCCGTGGACGCCTGGTCGGGACTCGATCCGATCATGGCGGGGGCTGAGCAGGCGGGAGCCACGCTCTTCTACCGCAATCTGGACTTCAACACGTACGGCTTCCTGAACGCCACGGAATCCTTCCTTGAGGAGAAGCCGGAACTCGCTCAGGCCGTCGTGGATGCCTACGAGAAGGCACGCGCATGGGCCACCGAGAACCCGGAGGGAACCGCGCAGATCCTCGCTGACGTGGCTGGCCTGGATATCCAGGTAGCCCGCACCGTGATCCTGGAACGCAGCAACCTCGACGTCGACCCTGCTCCGGGCGATGCCCAGCGCAAGGTCCTGGAAAAGGTTGGCCCGGTGTTCGTGGAAACCGACGACGTCGCAGACCAGTCCGCCATCGACGAAGCCGTCTCCACACTGCTCGATGACTCCTTCGTGCAGAAGGCCGATCCGGAAACCATCAAGGAGTCCTAATGACCGGCACCCCCGCCCTCAGTGCCGCCGGGCCGGCGGCCCCCCCCCCAGCAAACCGGGCCCCCGCGCCGCGCCCCCCCCCAGCTGCATCCGTCGCCCCGGCGCCGGGCCGCCAGACCGGCAGCTCCTCCGGCGTCCTGTCCAAGGGCTGGGTCCGGGCAGTACTGGGACTCGTCGTTCCGGTACTCCTGCTGGCCCTCTGGCAGCTGGTGTCCGTGCTCGGTGTCTTCAGCACGGTCCAGCTCCCCTCCCCCGGCGCCGTCCTCTCCTCCGCTGCCGACCTTTTCGAACGCGGCGACCTGGGCACTCACATCGCCATCTCGACCCAGCGGGTACTCACCGGCTTCGCCATCGGCGCCGCACTGGGCCTGGTCCTGGGCGCGGTGCTGGGCCTCTCCAAGCTTGCGGACGTCCTGCTCGGTCCGCTCTTCGGGGCGGTCCGGGCCGTGCCGTCCCTGGCCCTCGTTCCACTGCTCATCCTCTGGATGGGCATCGGCGAGGACTCCAAGGTCACGCTGATCACCATCGGCGCGTTCTTCCCGGTCTTCACCACAGTGTCGCTGGCTTTGCGCCATGTGGACAAGAACCTCGTCGAAGCCGCCCGGGCCTTTGGGCTGAACGGCATCAGGCTGCTCACCACCGTGCAGCTGCCCGCCGTCGTCCCCTCGGTCTTCTCCGGCCTGCGCCTGGCCCTGGCCCAGTCCTGGCTGTTCCTGGTGGCGGCCGAACTCATCGCGTCCTCCATGGGCCTGGGTTTCCTGCTCACCGATTCGCAGTACAACGGGCGGACCGACCGGATGTTCCTGGCCATCGTGCTGCTGGCTGTCATCGGCAAGGCAACCGACGCCCTGCTGGGCATCGCAGAGAAGCAGGCGGTCAAGAAATGGGCATAGCAGCACCCGTCCAGGCTCCGGCGGAGCCGGAGTTCGCCACCGAAGCCGAGCGCATCGCATTCTGGGAGGACGCTGCCAGGCGGCTGCAGTGGCAGACGCCGTGGCAGACCGCGCACCGGTTCACCCCGCCCCAGCGGCTCAGCGGCCCGGAGGTTCCGGAAGCCGACGCCGAGTACACCGTCCCGGAGATCGAATGGTTCGCGGGCGGCAAGCTCAACGTCGCGGTGAACTGCGTCGACCGCCACGTCGCCGCCGGACGCGGCGACAAAGTCGCCCTGCACTGCGAGGGCGAACCGGGCGACCGCCGCAGCATCACCTACGCCCAGCTGCAGCAGGAAGTCTCCAAGGCAGCCAACGCACTGCTGGCCCTCGGGATCGAAAAGGGCGACCGGGTGGTCATCTACCTGCCCGTCATCGCCGAAACCATCATCATCACGCTGGCCTGCGCCCGGATCGGCGCCATCCACTCACTGGTGTTCGGCGGATTCTCCGCTGAAGCGCTGAAGTTCCGGGTGGAAGACACCCGGGCCAAGCTGCTGGTCACCACCGACGGGCAGTTCCGCCGCGGCACTGCCGTTCCGGTCAAGGACAACGCGGATGAAGCGGTGTCGGGTGACAACGCGATCGAGCACGTCCTCGTGGTCAAACGCACCGGCTCGGACATTGCCTGGACCGAAGGCCGGGATATCTGGTGGCACGAGACCTTGGACACCGCCTCCGATGTCCACGAACCCGAGTCCTTCGACGCCGAGACGCCGCTGTTCATCATGTATACCTCCGGCACCACGGGAAAACCCAAGGGCCTGGTCCACACCATGGGCGGCTACCTCACGCAGGCGTCCTGGAGCTACGAGTTCCTCTTCGCCAATCCGGACGAAGCCGCCCGCGAGGCGGACGTCCACTGGTGCACTGCCGACCTGGCCTGGGTCACCGCGCACACCTACGAGATCTACGGCCCGCTCTCCAACGGCGTCACCCAGGTGATCTTCGAGGGCACCCCGAACACCCCGCACCCCGGCCGGCATTTTGAGATCATCGAACGCTACAAGGTCACCAGCTACTACACCGCCCCCACCCTGGTGCGGTCCCTGATGGGCTGGTTCCCGGACGGCGTCCCGGACACCTGGGATCTCTCCTCGATCCGGCTGCTCGGCACAGTCGGCGAAGCCGTGAATCCCGAGGCCTGGCGCTGGATGCGGGAGAACATCGGCCGCGGCGAGGTCCCGGTGATCGACACCTGGTGGCAGTCCGAGACCGGTGCCACCATCCTTTCCCCTCGCCAGACCGACACCGCGTTCAAGCCCGGCTGCGCCTCCCGCGCGCTGCCCGGAGTCTCCACCCGGATCGTGGACGAGCACGGCAACGACGTCCCGCCGAACGTGCAGGGTTTCATTGTGGTGGACCGGATCGGCCCATCCATGGCGCGCACCTGCTGGGGCGACCCGCAGCGCTACCTCTCCTCCTACTGGCGGCAGTACGCGGAGCAGGGCTGGTTCCTGGCCGGGGACGGGGCCCGGTATGACGACGACGGCGACACCTGGATCCTGGGCCGGGTCGATGACGTGCTCAACGTCTCCGGCCACCGGCTCTCCACGATCGAAATCGAGTCGGCGCTGGTCTCCCACCCCTGGGTCGTTGAAGCCGGGGTCTGCCCCGTTGCGGATCCGAAGACCGGGCACGCCATCGCCGCGTTCGTGGTCCTGACGGATGCCGCTCCCACGGAGGCAGACTCCGTGACGAAGGCCCTGCGGGACCACGTCGCCAAGGAGATTGGGCCAATCGCCAAGCCGGCCGCCGTCGTCGTTGTTCCCGATGTTCCCAAGACCCGTTCCGGGAAGATCATGCGCCGCCTGCTCACCCAGCTGTTCGAGGGCAGCACGCTGGGAGACACCACCAGCTTGCAGAACGAGCCATGCATTCCCGCGATCCACACTGTGTGCGAGGCACGGCGCGCCGGGAGCGCGGCCTAGTGAACCCGCGCCAGGGTCACCCGGTCCAGCTCCACCGCGCCGCCCATGGCACGGTGCAGGCGCAGGAACTCCACCGGAGAAACTTCCAGGATGGTGGTGTTGTGCTTCGGCGGCAGCAGTTCCGGGTGCCGGCTGTCCATCATTTCGGTGAACATCTGCTGCGCCTCGACCCGGTCCATCGGCTGCGTCGGTGTGATTTTGTGGTTCGCCGAGGCCAGTTTGTACCCCGTTTCGACCACGATCACGTACTGTTCCATGCCAGCTCCCCGGGTCGCCTCGTCGCATCTGTTCTTCACATTGTTGGTTTTCCGCACCTAATAAAGCAACCATCGGAGAACCGCTTACCCGCGGTTCCCCCAAGGAAGGAGCACTCAGTTCCATGAGTGACCGCCAGTTCGGCTTCCGCACCCGTGCCCTGCACGCCGGCGGAACCCCCGACGCCATTCACGGCGCCCGTGCCGTGCCCATCTACCAGTCGACGTCGTTCGTGTTCAAGGACACCGCCGATGCCGCGAACCTGTTTTCGCTGCAGAAATACGGCAACATCTACTCCCGGATCGGCAACCCCACCGTCGCGGCGTTCGAGGAACGCATCGCGTCCCTCGAGGGAGGAATCGGTGCCGTGGCGACGGCGTCGGGCATGTCCGCGGAGTTCGTGACCTTCGCGGCGATCTGCTCCGCCGGGGACCACATCGTGGCCGCTTCCCAGCTCTACGGCGGAACGGTCACGCAGCTGGACGTCACGCTGCGCCGCTTCGGAATCGAAACCACGTTTGTTCCGGGCACGGATCCTGCGGACTACGCGGCGGCTATCCAGGAAAACACCAAGGCCGTGTACGCCGAGGTCGTCGCGAACCCCAGCGGCGAGGTCGCCGACATTGAGGGCCTGGCAAAGGTGGCGCACGACGCCGGTGTGCCGCTGATTCTCGACGCCACGCTGAGCACTCCTTACCTGGTGCAGCCGTTCAAGCACGGCGCGGACATCGTCATCCACTCCGCCACCAAGTTCATCGGCGGGCACGGCACCACCCTGGGCGGCGTCGTCGTGGAGGCCGGCACGTTCAACTGGGGCAACGGCAAGTTCCCGGCCATGACTGAACCTGTGGCCTCCTACGGCAACATCTCCTGGTGGGGGAACTTCGGTGAATACGGCTTCCTGACCAAGCTGCGTTCCGAGCAGCTGCGCGACATCGGACCGACGCTGAGCGCCCAGTCCGCCTTCCAGCTGCTGCAGGGCGTGGAAACCCTGGCCCAGCGGGTGGATGAACACCTTCGCAACGCCCAGGCCGTGGCCGAATGGCTGGAAGCGGACGAGCGCGTCGCCTGGGTGTCCTACGCCGGGCTGCCGTCGCATCCGCACCATGAGCGGGCCAAGAAGTACCTGCCCAAGGGGCCCGGTTCCGTCTTCAGCTTCGGTGTGAAGGGCGGCCGCGCAGCCGGACAGACGTTCATCGAGTCGCTGCAGCTTGCCTCGCACCTGGCCAACGTGGGCGACTCCCGCACCCTGGTGATCCACCCGGCATCGACCACACACCAGCAGCTCTCCCCCGAACAGCTGGCTGCAGGAGGTGTGCCGGAGGACCTGGTGCGCATTTCCGTGGGCCTGGAGGACCTGGAGGATATTCTCTGGGACCTGGACCAGGCACTCACCGCGGCCGCTGCCGGAACTCCGGCCGCCGCCGAAGAAGCTGCGTCCTGCAGCGTTCCGCTCGCAACCGAGGAGTCAGCCCATGTCTGAGACCCGCACCTGGGTGGGGCCGAGCGCCCCGGAACGCCTGGCCCTGCTGCGTTCAGCCACATCGATCGCCATCGTGGGAGCCTCGGACAAGCCGTCCCGTGCGTCCTACTTCGTGGCAACCTATCTGCTCTCCTCCTCGCCGTACAAGGTGTACTTCGTGAACCCGGTGGCCAAGGAAATCCTGGGCCAGCCGGTGTACGCGTCGCTGGCGGACCTGCCGGAGACCCCGGACATCGTGGACGTCTTCCGCCGGCACGATGACCTGCCGACGGTACTGGAAGAGGCCAAGGCTGTGGGCGCCAAGACGCTGTGGCTGCAGCTGGGCTCCTGGCATGAAGAGGTCGCCCGGGACGCCGAAGCAGCGGGAATGAACGTGGTGATGGACCGTTGCGTGAAGATCGAACACGCCCGGTTCCACGGCGGCCTGAACCTGGCCGGCTTCAACACCGGAGTGATTTCCTCCAAGCGGCAGCTCACCGCCTAACCCGCCTGCCGGCCCTCACCGGGACCATCGAGAGGCCAGTTACGGCCCGTTTCACGCCTGGAACGAGCCGTAACTGGCCTCTCGTGTGAAGGGGGACGGGTTAGCGGAAGTCCGCGGCCCGGTCAGTCATTATCCCGGCCGCCCTTGCCGCGGTTTTCGTGGCTCTTGCCGCGCTCACCGTGGTCCTTGCCGTACTCGTCTTTCGACGGACCGGAGCGCTTCTCAGCGTCCCCGCCGGATTGCCTTTGACTGTTCTCGAAACCGCTGCCCCGGTGGCCCTGGCCGTTCTCGTGGCCGTTGCCCCGGTGGCCCTGGTTCCAGTCCCTGCCGCTCCGCTGTTCTGAACGTTCCGGAGCGGGTTCCGGAGCGCGCTCCGGAGAATCTTCCGCGGGGGCTTCCACGGCGTCGGCTTCAGGCACCGCCGGCGTGGCCGGATCGGCTTCTGCCGACGGAGGCAGCTCCGGCTCCGGGTCCGGGATGGTTTCGGGAGCAGGTGCGGGATCGCCGGAGGAATCCGGGAGATCAGTTGGCGCCGGGGTTTCCGGAGCCGGCGCCGGGGCCGGAATCTGTTCGTAGTGCACGGGCGCCGGCGACTCGTGCGAGTTTTCCGCAGTCACCCAAAAGTCGCTGTTCGTCGCTGCGACCCCTGTAGTACCGGCAGCCATAGCCGCAATGACCGCTCCGCCCAGCAGGAAGCCGCGGCGCCGGGATTTCCGAAGCGGGGTGACTCCCGCCGTGAAGAGTGCTTCGAGTTCGGCGCACGGCACCGGTGCCTCGCCGCGGGACTCGGTGCGCAGCTTGCGGAGCGCGTCTGTGAGCTCCGGTGTTGCTGCGACACCTGATTCATCCAAGAGGCGCCGGATTGCTTCCTCGTCGCCGGGGTTGCTGGATATGCCGTTCATAGTCCCGCTGCCTCCTTTCCCGAGAAGCGTTCCTTGAGGGCCGCCAGGGCCCTTCGTTGAAGTTGTTTGACGGAGTTCTCCGTCTTCCCCATGATTTGCGCCGATTCCTCCAGGGAGAGATCCGCCACGACGCGCAGGAGGAGCACCTCGCGCTGCTGGTCCGTAAGTCCTTCCAGCAGGGGCGCAACCATGAGGGAGGTCCCCATCACTGTTTCTTCAGCCGATTCCGAATGCCGGGTATCCGCCAGCGGGTCATAGGGGGCGGTAACAGGCTGGCGTTCACGCCGCCGCTGGTCATCGACCATCCGGGCGTGGGCAACGGAGAAGGTAAAGGTTCGCAGACCTGCGGCTCCGCCGGTGATTGTCGATAGCTTGCCGAATACCGTCAGGAAGACCTCTTGTGCCAGGGCTTCAGGGTCGTCGCAGCCTTTTGATCTCAGGTAACCAAGGACTGCCGGCGCCAGGGACTCGTAAACAGCCCGCAGCGCCACGGGGCTGTTTGCACGCGCCTCAGCAACCATCTGCTCTGTGAGCGGGTCAGCCAAGGCGGGGTCCTTCGATCCAGAACGTTGGGGCGAACCAAATCGTACCCCGCCAAGGCTGATCCTGCAGGGAAATGGCCGCGCCGACGTTTTTTGGGGGGATAAACCCCGGCGCGGCCATTACACAGAGGTAATCGACCAACGACCCGGAAAAGTTACGCGGCTGCGAAAAAAGTTTCTCCTTCCGTTCCGGGACTCCCTCCACCCTGGTCCGGAGAGCTCTCCGGAGAGGCGGCGGCACCGGCGAATGTGGGAGACTTGAGCGGCGCCGCCCCCGTTGGCGCACGCCGCGCGGCAAGCGGGATCGACAAGCCTCCAAGCCCGCACCGGACCAGCAACCCCGGCGGCCGAGTGCCCCGGCACAGGAAGACCATGCCCCTCACCACCCCCCTTGACCGCCGCAGCGACACCGGGCTCCAACGCAGCCTGACCCTCAGGCACATCCGTTTCATTGCGCTTGGATCAGCCATCGGCACCGGGCTGTTCTACGGCTCGTCCCAGACCATCCAAGCGGCGGGACCCGCCGTGCTGATCGCCTACCTGATTGCCGGCTGCGCGGTTTTCCTGGTCATGCGGGCGCTGGGAGAAATGGCCGTCCGCCATCCCGTCGCCGGCTCGTTTTCGCAGTACGCCGGCCGCTACCTTGGCCCCCGAATGGGTTTCCTCACGGGCTGGACGTTCGCCTTCGAGATGATCATCGTTGCCATCGCGGACATGACCGCCGTAAGCATGTACATGGGTTTGTGGTTCCCGGACACTCCCGGCTGGCTGTGGATGGTCGCCGCGATGCTGGTGATCGGCGGGCTGAACCTGATGCGCGTGAGTGTCTTCGGGGAACTGGAGTTCTGGTTCACCCTCATCAAGGTCTCCACCATCATCGCGATGGTGGCAGGCGGCCTGTACCTGATCGTCTTCGGCATCAGCACCGGCGGCTACGAACCAGGCGTGCACCATCTGGTGGACCACGGCGGCTTCGCGCCCTTTGGAGTGTGGGGCGTGGTCATGAGCCTGGGAATCGTGGTGTTCTCCTTCGGCGGCATCGAGACACTCGGGGTAACCGCCGGCGAAACCGGGGACCCGCAGCGGGCCATCCCCAAGGCCGTGAACACCGTACCGGTGAGGATCCTGCTCTTCTACGTCCTCTCCCTGGGCGTCATGCTCTGCCTCCTCCCCTGGGACCGGATCGGCTCCGAGGGCAGCCCCTTCGTGCAGGTTTTCGCTGGCCTGGGCATTCCATTCGCCGAACACCTCATCAACGCCGTGGTCCTGACGGCAGCGCTGTCGGCGATGAACTCGATCTTCTACGCTGCCGCCCGCACCATGTACGGGCTCGCCGAACAGGGCCACGCCCCGCGCAGCTTTACCCGGGTGTCCCGCTTTGGTGTGCCTGTCTGGCCGGTGAGCATCCTCATGGCCAGCCTCGTCGCGGGGCTCGGGCTGTATCTGTGGATCCCGGACCAGCTGTTCCTGGTGGTGGCCTCGATCGCCACGTTTGCGACGCTCTTCACCTGGTCCTCCATCCTGCTCAGCCACCACCGCATGAGGCTGGAAATGCGGCGGGAAGGGACGCCGTCGGCCGGCTTTGAGTTCCCCGGATGGCCGGTGCTGAACTATGCCGCCCTGGCGTTCATGGGCGTGGTGACCGTCATCCTGGCCTTCACCGGACCTGGCCGGACAGCCCTGGCCGTCGGAGGGGTGTGGCTGCTGCTGATGCTCGCGGCTTACCGGTACCTCATTAAGGGCCCCGGCCGGCTGCCTATCGAACTGCCGGAACCCAACGCGCGCTAGCCCTCCACAAGCTGCTCATTGGCGGCAAAACGGCGGTTTTTCAGCACCGGAAGGAATTCCCGGACCTCGTCAATGCGGCTGCGCACTACGTCGGCAGTTACTACGCCGGACGGCTCCTCGCCGAGGAATACCTGCGGGATGCCCAGGGGATCAAGCACCGCAGAGTGGCCAATCGTATGGGAGCTCGAGGTTCCGGCGGCGGCCACCCACACGGTGTTCTCGATGGCACGGGCCTTCAGCAGCGTCTCCCAGTGGTCCACCTTGTGCTCGCCCTTGAACCAGGCGGCCGGCACCGCAAGAAGGTCAGCTCCCTGCACGGCCAGTGCGCGGGCCAGCTCGGGGAACCGCAGGTCATAACAGGTCATGAGGCCCACCCGCAGGCCGCCGATCTCCACCACCTGAATGCCGCGGTCCCCAGCCTTGATCCGGGTTGACTCCTGGTAGCTGAAAGCGTCGTACAGGTGCAGCTTGCGGTACGTCCCGGCAATCCTGCCGTCGTAATCGATGGCGACCAGGGTGTTGTAGGGCCGTTCTTCCCCTGAGGATTCATACCCGCCGGCGACGACGGCGATGCCCAGGTCCGCGGCAATCAGCGAGAGCTGCTGGACGAACCTGCTCCAGCCGGCGTCGACTGCCGAGGTGAGGGCTCCCTCCACCTTGCCGATGCTGAACATGGACTCTTCGGGGAAGACGATCAGCTCGGACCCTTCGGCTTTTGCCTTCTCCGCCAGCGAGCGCATCGCCGCAAGGTTTTCCTGGACGTCTCCGCCGGGGCTGAACTGACCTACGCTGACCAACATCGGATGACCGCCTTGCTTCGGGACCGGATTTTTCTCCAGCCTAGTGCAGGTCCTCAAAGTGGAGCACAGGTTTCAGGACCTCTCCGGCTTTCGCGGCCGCAGCGGCATCATTGATTTCACGGAAGCGGTAGGGGGTCACCAGCTTCTGCAGCGGGAACCGGCCCTGCTGCACCAGATCCACCAGCGCGGGCAGGAACAGCTGCGGGGTGGAGTCGCCTTCCGTAATACCCAGCACCTGCCGTCCGTTGAGCAGGAAGTTCACGTCCAGTTCCACGGTCGATCCGGAGGCGGGTGCACCAATCAAGCCGAGCTTGCCCAGCGGTGCCAGGGCGTCCGCTGCAGCCGCGGCGACGTGGGTGCTTCCCGTTGTTTCCAGTGCGTGCGTGACACCCGCCCCGTCCGTAAGTTCCAAAAGAGCCTGCAGCGCATCGGTGCTGCCGGAATTGACGACGTCGGTCGCTCCGAGTTCCCGGGCCAGCTCCAGCCGCGAGTCCACCAGGTCCATGACCACGATCCGGGTTGAGCCGCTGAGCGCCGCAGCCATCACGGCGGAGAGGCCCACAGGACCGGCCCCGAAGACCGCCAGGGTGGAGCCTGGCTCGGGGCGCAGGACGTTCAATACCGCTCCAGCCCCGGTCTGGATTCCGCAGCCCAGCGGGGCGAGCAGGCCCAGGTCGGCGTCAGGATCCACCTTGGTGACGCCGCGTTCGTCCGCGAGGACCAGGTTCGCGAAGGAAGACTGCGCGAAGAAATGCCCGTGAACTCCCAAGCCGTCCTTGGTAATGGTGGCGCTGCTGTCCATGCGCGAGCCGCCCAGCAGGTTGAGGTCCAGGAAGTCCACACAGTAGGCGGGATGGCCGCTGCGGCAGTTCCGGCAGGTGCCGCAGCTGGTGAAGCTGAGCAGGACGTGGTCGCCGGGAACCACGGAGGTCACGGCACTGCCGACCTCCTCGACGACGCCGGCTCCTTCATGGCCCAGGACGCCCGGCAGCGGGAACGGAATATGGCCGGCCTGGACTCCGAGGTCAGTTCCGCAGACGCCTGCTGCGATCATCCGGACCACCACCTCGTCCGGACGGGGGTCGTCGAGGACGACGTCGGTGATTTCAAACTGTTCATGGACGCCGCGCAGGATCGCGGCACGCGCCTGGGTAGTCATGTGCCAACGCTACGCGGCCCGGTGCCCGCGCGTCAGTGCCCGGACGCGGATCGGGGCGGCAGGTGGGAACTCCGCCTGCCGCGAATGGACATGGTGCCGCTAAGCGCTGACCGCCTCGGCTTCGCGCTGCTCGCTGCTGCTGCCCAGCGATGCCGAGGAGCCGGACTGCACCTCGATACGGCGCGGCTTGGCCTTTTCACTGACCGGGATGAGGACAGTGAGCACACCGTTTTCGTAGTGGGCGGTGATGCCTTCGGTGTCGAGGCCCTGGCCAAGGCTGAGCTGGCGCAGGAAGGAGCCGCCCTCGCGCTCACGGGTCAGCCACTGGACGCCGTCGGCACCGCGCAGGGTGCGCTCGGCACGGATCGTCAGGAGCTGGCCGTCGACGTCGATGTCCACGGAGCCCGGATCAATGCCGGGGAGGTCGACGCTGAGGACATACCGGTCGTCCTGCCGGTACAGGTCCATGGGCATGCCGCGCAGGGTTTCGCTGCGCAGGGTCTGGGCGAAACGGTCCAGTTCACGGAACGGGTCAAATCGGGTAGCCATCACACAATCAACTCCTTCACGCCTCCGCTGCTCCATTCAGCGGGCTGATCTGCTGTTTGAGGAAAAGTTGAGTTGGATTCGCTCAACTTTCGGCAGTAGATTAGCACTCGAAGCATGAGAGTGCCAGTCTTAGTTCGGGCCCCTTATGATTTCGCCCGGGCGGATCAATCCGTCCGCAGTCTTTCATTCGAAACTTGTCTGGAAGCAGGTCAAACGTGTTCGTCCCCGCAGACTTCCGGCGGCGCCATCCCGATGCTGCCCGGCTCCTGTCCCTCCCCAGCCGGGTTGCCGGCTCCCCTCCCTCCGCTGTCCTGGACACTGTCTGCTGGTTCAGCGTCCTTTGGGTAGCCGCCGGCCTGCTGGGCCTTGGCTTCTTCTCCGGCGGAACCACGTCTTTGGTCCTGGCGGTGGTGCTGCTTTACGGCACCGGTGCCTGCCTGGCTGTCGTGGGATGGCTGGCCTTCCGGGCGCTGCGGCTGCGGGCCGCCCGCCGCGCGGCCGAGGAACCAGACGCCACAGCTGCCCGGGACTTCCTCGCCGCGGAGGAGTTCGCCCGGGCCGAGATCCGCGCGGCGCTCTTCCCCGAGGGAGCAACCGGCCGGCCCGCCCGTGCGGACACCCCTCAGGCACCGGCAGGTCCCCGGTGTGCAGCGCGGCCATCCGCCAAGTCTCCGATCTCCAAGAAGGCCAGGCGCAAGTCCTCCCCCGGTAAGCCGAATAAGTCCTTCCCCCTGAACACCGCCGTGACGTCCGCGGCGGTACAGGATGACTTCGCGCAAGCCGCCTAGACTGTGGCGCCATGGACGAAATCAAGGAACCCGTGCAGCTTGCCCTGCCCGGCGGGAAGCTCAACCCCGCCGCAAGAGGCTTCACGCGCAGTCCGCTGCACGCCTTCGGGCACCTGCCGTCCGGGCTGCGGCACGGCTGGCGGAGCAAGCGGTGGGAGTACTGGGGCGTTGTGACCCCGGAGCTGGTGATCGGCATGACGATCGCCCACCTGGACTACGCCGCGACGCTTCAGCTGTACGTCCTGGAGCGTGCCACCGGCAAGGAAGTCCGCTGCGACCCGTTGGCCCTGCCCGCCGGCTCGGCGGCCCTCCTGCCGGATACGCTGCCGCCCCTGACCGCAGTGGGCTCCACGGGCGGGCTGCACTTGCGGTTCCATGACGACGCCGGCGGCACGCACCTGCGCGCCGAAGCGGAGCGCGTCGCCGTCGAACTCTATGCGCCGTCAGGCGGGGACGTGCTTGGCGTGGTGGTGCCGTGGTCGGACACGCGGTACCAGTACACGCTGAAGGACGTGGCCCGGGAGGTCAGCGGGACCGTGACGGTGGACGGGCAGGAGTATTCCGTCGGCGGGCCGGAGTCTTTTGCGGTGCTGGACCGCGGCCGCGGCCGCTGGCCGTATTCCAAACGCTGGAATTGGGCTGCCGGGTTCGGGACCGTGGCCGGCACGCGGCTTGGCCTGCAGGTCGGCGGCATGTGGACCGCCGGAACTCCGGCTACCGAAAACGCCCTGATCGTGGACGGAGTGCTCCACCATTACGACGGCGAACTGGAGTTCAGCTACGACCTGGCGGATCCGCTGGCTCCATGGCACGTGCGCGGGCCGTGGCTCGAGGCCACGCTGACGCCGTTCCACCGGCGCCTGGCGGCAACGAACGCCGTCCTCGTGGCTGCGAAGACCTGGCAGGCGTTTGGCTCCTGGTCGGGCTGGGCCGCGGCCCCGGACGGAACACGCCACCGGCTCGACGGCCTCCAGGGCTGGATCGAAGAGGCCCGAAACCGCTGGTAACCTGCCGGCGGGTGCCCGGATCAGTTCGAGGCCAGGGGTGTTCCGCCGCGGAATCCGCTGCTAGGTTCGTAGCGACCTCGCCCGAGCCGAAGGAGCCTTCCGTGAGCAGCAGATTTTCTTCCCTTGCCCTTGATGCCGTCGACGTGAACGCCCAGGCCGCATTCTGGACCCAGGCCCTCGGGTACCGGATTGCCGAGGAATTCGACGGCGGGCTCGGCCTGATGCCGGAAAACGGCGTCGTGGGGCCGCCGATCGACATCATTCCCGTCCCGGACGCGAAGACAGCGAAGCTCCGCCTGCACATCGACCTGGTTCCCGAAGGCTGCACCCAGCAGGAGGAAGTGGACCGGATGCTGGCCCTCGGTGCTGTCCGCGCCGACGTCGGACAGGGACCGGATGTTGACTGGGTTGTCCTGGCGGACCCCGAAGGCAACGAGTTCTGCATCCTCTCGGCCAGGGACCAGGACGGCGGATAACCGGGCATGGACACAACGGACATCACGATCCGCCAGGCAGCAGCCCAGGATTCCGAGCCCCTCGCCGAGCTCCACGTTGCAGCATGGCGTGCCGCCTACCGGGGAATCATGAGCGATGACTACCTTGACGGCATGGACGTGGCACGTGTGGCGGACGGCTGGCGGCGCAACCTCGGAACGCCGAATCCGGGCACCACGTACCTGGTCGCCGCTGTGGCCGGCCGCCCGGTCGGCTTCGCCGCTTTCGGTCCCGCGCCCGGAGAGGACGACGCCGGCACGGGAGAGCTCCGCGCCATCAATGTCCACCCCGGCTGGTGGGGCCGGGGAGCAGGTTCCGCCCTCTTCACGGAAGCGGAACGCCGTCTGGCCGGACTGGGCTGCGCCCGGGCCTTCCTCTGGGTGGCCAGGGAGAACCGCAGGGCCCACCTGTTCTATGAGAGACACGGCTGGACGAACGACGGCGGTGTCCTCGAGGACACCCGGTTCTCCCCTCCGGTGTTCGAAGTCCGGTACAGCCGGGACTTCCCTGCAGCCGCGCCTTCCGAGCGGCAGCAAAAAGCCCCGCAGCCACGGGGGCTGCGGGGCTTTCGGAAGAGCGGGACTACTCGCTGATCAGGTCGCGGATCACGATCGTCTGGTCGCGGTCCGGCCCGACACCGATCGCGGAGAACCGGGTGCCGGACATCTTTTCCAGTGCCAGCACGTAGTTCCGGGCGTTCTCCGGGAGGTCTTCCAGGGTCTTGGCCCCGGTGATGTCCTCGGTCCAGCCGTCGAAGTACTCGAAGATCGGCTTGGCGTGGTGGAAGTCGGTCTGCGTCATCGGCATCTCATCGAAACGCACGCCATCGACGTCGTAGGCCACGCACACCGGGATCTTCTCGATGCCGGTCAGCACATCCAGCTTGGTCACGAAGTAGTCCGTGAAGCCGTTGACTCGGGAAGCGTGGCGCGCCAGCACGGCGTCGTACCAGCCGCAGCGGCGCGGGCGGCCGGTGTTCACACCGAACTCACCGCCGGTCTTCTGCAGGTACAGGCCCATGTCATCGAAGAGTTCCGTGGGGAACGGACCGGCACCAACACGGGTCGTGTAGGCCTTGATGATACCCACGGCGCGGTTGATCCGGGTCGGGCCGATGCCCGAACCCACGGAGGCGCCCCCGGCGGTCGGGTTGGAGGAGGTCACGAACGGGTAGGTGCCGTGGTCGACGTCCAGGAACGTGGCCTGGCCGCCCTCCATCAGGATCACCTTGTCCTCGTCGAGGGCGCGGTTCAGCTCATAGGTCGAGTCGATGACCATGGGCCGCAGCCGGTCGGCGTAGGAGAGGAAGTACTGGACCATTTCCTCGATGTCCACGTCGCGGCGGTTGTAGACCTTCAGCAGCAGCTGGTTCTTCTGCCGCAGTGAGCCTTCGACCTTCTGGCGCAGGATGGATTCGTCGAAGATGTCCTGGACGCGGATGCCCAGGCGGGCGACCTTGTCCATGTAGGCCGGACCGATCCCGCGGCCGGTGGTACCGATGGCGCGCTTGCCCAGGAAACGTTCGGTGACCTTGTCCATGACCTGGTGGAACGGTGCCACGAGGTGGGCGTTGGCCGAGATCCGCAGTTTCGAGGTGTCCGCGCCGCGGGCTTCGAGTCCGTCGATTTCGGCGAACAGCGCTTCCAGGTTCACCACGCAGCCGTTGCCGATCA
This sequence comes from Arthrobacter sp. 7Tela_A1, assembly GCF_049311065.1. Lineage (NCBI taxonomy): Bacteria > Bacillati > Actinomycetota > Actinomycetes > Micrococcales > Micrococcaceae > Arthrobacter > Arthrobacter sp. 7Tela_A1. The sequence continues at coordinate 17,089 of NZ_JAXIOO010000003.1, forward strand.
CGGGAATCGCGTTGGGGCTCAGGATGCCGGCGGGCAGGAGCTTCAGCTCGTACTTTTCACCGCCGACGACGACGGTGTGGCCGGCATTGTTCCCGCCGTTGGGCTTGACGACGTAGTCGACGCGGCCGCCGAGCAGGTCGGTGGCCTTACCTTTACCTTCGTCGCCCCACTGGGCGCCGACGATGACAATTGCTGGCATGGGATCCTCCCCCATTAGTTACGCTAGGGAGCCGCGCCAGGCGCTGAACCGCTACCGTGCATGAGAACGCCCCTGCACTCATGCGAGGTAGGCCACAAAGGCACCGGCGCAGAGCTGCGGGGCTCTTACCTGTCAAGTTTAGCCGATCTGCGCCGGACCCGGTTTGGAAGACCTGATCCAGGCGTACGGTTGAACGATGGAGCGCTTCCGCGGCTATATCGCCGGGCTGGGCACTGCCTCGGGAACCCGCCTGGTTGTTGGACACTGGCCGGACTCCCCCTTTGGCCCTTTTACCGATGTCATGGTGGAAAACCGCTTCGGTTCACGGCTTCTCCTGGCCCCCAGCGAGACCCTAGCCCGGTATGTCTCTGCCACGTATACGTTCGATGCAATCGACGTCGTCCCGGTGAGCGCGTACCTCGGCGACGGAAGGCTCACAGTCGACGGCGGCCCGCTGCGGCTGAGCGCGGACCTGGGCGGCGTGACGCTGCTCGGCAGGATGCTGGAATCCGTTCCGGTGCCGCTCGCGGTGCACCCGCTGTGGCTGCAGGCCGTTAATCCGCTGGCCCGGCTGATCGTGCGCGGGGTGCGGACAGCGGGCACTACCGGTGACCGGCTGGAGTTCTACGGGGTCCGCTCCATCCGCCGGATCTCCGCGGCGGCGTGCTTCTGGAATTGCCAGGACCTCGGACCGCTGGCGCCGGTCCGCCCGCCGGTGAGGTTCGGATTCTCCTCGGTCCCGGCCCGACCCCAAATTCTTGCCGTCACGACTACAATCGCGGCGAGGCCCGCCGCCGGTGAAAGAGGAACCGCATGGAAAACCGCTATCACCCGCATGCCGAGTCCGTCTGGTCCTATCCCCGTCCGCCGCGCGTCGAACCAAGCAGCGAACTCGTCCAGGTCTGGCTTGGCGGATCCCGGATAGTCGAAACCAGGCAGGCACTGCGGGTGCTGGAAACCAGCCATCCCCCGGTGTATTACCTGCCGTTGGAGGCATTCGCTCCGGATACCCTGCACCCGGTCTCCGGTGTCACCCACTGCGAGTACAAGGGCACTGCCTCCTATTACGACGTCGTCTCCGGCTCGTCGCGGGCCGCCCGCGGCGCCTGGACCTACCTGCACCCCGCCCCGGGGTATGAGTCCCTAGCCACCACCGCCGCACTGTATCCCGGGCTGATGGACTCAGTCCTGGTGGACGGCGAGGAAGTCCAGCCCCAGGAGGGCGACTTCTACGGCGGCTGGATCACGAGCCGCGTGACCGGCCCCTTCAAGGGTGCACCCGGGACCTGGGGCTGGTAACGGCAACCGGACAGCGAAAAGGCGCCGCCCTTGCGGGAGGCGCCTTTTCGGTTCAATCCGTGGATACCCTAGCCGGCTTCGATAGCGGCCTTGGCAGCCGGGTCGGACGCATCCAGGAACTTCTCGATGCGGTCCACCTCATCGGCCTCGCCAATAGCGGCGGCCGCGCGCCCCAGGGCGTAGAGGGAACGCAGGAAACCCCGGTTCGGGTCGTGTTCCCACGGGATGGGCCCGGTTCCACGCCACCCGGCCCGGCGCAGCGCGTCCAGGCCGCGGTGGTAGCCCACCCGGGCGTAGGCGTAGGACTCCACCGGACGCCCGTCGGCAAAGGCCTCATCAGCCAGCGTCGCCCACACCTGCGAGGAGGTGGGGAACTTGGCAGCCAGGTCCACGGCCTCGTCACCGGCGGCGAGGCGGGCGACGACGTCGGTCTCTTCGGGCAGGTACGTGGGCTCGGGGCCGAGCAGGTTCTTGCGGAATTCGTCTGACATTAGAGGTGCTTTCCTGCCGATCCGAGGGACTGTGCAGCTTCGACCACACGCGCGGCCATGCCCTTTTCGGCCGACGCTCCCCAGACGCGCGGGTCGTACTGCTTCTTGTTGCCGACTTCGCCGTCCACCTTCAGCACACCGTCGTAGTTGCGGAACATGTGGTCCGCTACGGGGCGGGTGTAGGCGTACTGGGTGTCAGTGTCGATGTTCATCTTCACCACACCGTAGGACACGGCGTCGGCAATCTCCTGGGCGGAGGAACCGGAACCGCCGTGGAAGACCAGGTCGAACGGGCGCTCCTTGCCAATCGAGCTGCCAACGGCGTTCTGGATCTCCTGGAGGATTTCCGGGCGCAGCTTCACACCGCCGGGCTTGTAGACGCCGTGCACGTTACCGAAGGTCAGGGCAGTGATGTAGCGGCCCTTGCTGCCGTCGCCCAGCGCTTCGATGGTGGCCATGCCGTCTTCGACAGTGGTGTACAGCTTTTCGTTGATTTCGTTCTCGACGCCGTCTTCCTCGCCGCCGACAGTGCCGATTTCGACTTCGAGGATCATCTTGGCAGCTGCCGTGCGGGCCAGGAGGTCCTGGGCGATCCGCAGGTTCTCTTCCAGCGTCTCCGCGGAACCGTCCCACATGTGGGAGTTGAACAGCGGGTCTTCGCCGCGCTTGACCCGCTCCTCGGAGATCGCCAGCAACGGCAGGACGAAGTCGTCCAGCTTGTCCTTCGGGCAGTGGTCGGTGTGCAGGGCGATGTTCACGTCGTAGCTCTTGGCTACCTCGCGGGCGTAAGCGGCGAAAGCCACCGAACCGGTGACCATGTTCTTCACCGATGCGCCGGACCAGTAGGCGGCACCGCCGGTGGAGACCTGCACAATACCGTCCGAGCCGGCTTCAGCGAATCCGGCGAGCGCAGCATTCAGCGTCTGGGAAGAGGTGACGTTGACCGCCGGGTATGCGAACCCTCCTGCTTTGGCCCGGTCGATCATCTCTGCGTAGATCTCGGGGGTTGCAATAGGCATGCTGACTCCTTAGCGAAGATAAAAATGCGGCAGGGCCGGGCCCTCTGTGGCTTCCCCCATCCTAGCCACAAGTCACCGGCGCAGAGCAGGGTGTGCCGGTTCTTGACGCCTCCGGGAGCGTTCACCGGCGGCCCCGGCCGCCGGAACGGACCTCAGAGGCGAAAAGGGTCAGGACACCTTCTGGCCGAACACGTGCCGGCGGACCCAGCCATGCATGGCGATGGCTGCCGCAGCGGAGGCGTTCATGGACCGTGTGGAGCCGAACTGGGCGATGGACAGTGTTGCCTCGGCGGCTTCGTGCACCTCGGGAGTGAGTCCCGGCCCTTCCTGCCCGAAAACCAGCACACAGCTGCGGGGCAGGTCGTAGGTTTCCAGCGGAACGGAATCCGGGAAGTTATCGATCCCGATGATCGCCAGCCCCTCGGACCGGGCCCATTCCGTGAAGTCTTGGACGGTGGGATGGTGGCGGACATGCTGGTAGCGATCGGTGACCATGGCACCGCGCCGGTTCCACCGGCGTCGTCCGATGATGTGCACTTCCTTGGCCATGAACGCGTTGGCGGTCCGCACCACGGAACCGATATTGAGGTCGTGCTGCCAGTTCTCGATGGCGACGTGGAACTCGTGGCGCTTCGTGTCGAGGTCCGCGACGATCGCATCATGTTTCCAGTAGCGGTACTCGTCCACGACATTGCGGCGGTCTCCGGCGGCCAGCAGCTCGGGATCCCAGTGACCGCCCTCGGGCCAGGGCCCCTCCCACGGTCCGACGCCGACCTCGTGTGCCGGGAGCTCCGGACCGGGCTCCGCTGCGGGCAATGTTTCAGGGCTCTCTATCACCCTTCCAGCCTAAGGTGAAAGACTGGGCCCGCCCGCATCCAGGCCCCGGGAGGAGACTGCCGCCGCCCGGGCTGCTGCAGCGGGCTGCCGTGCCGAACCAGACCTGGAAGAGGACACCGTGGGCGAAAACGAAGACATCGAGTGCTGGCTGACGGACATGGACGGGGTGCTGGTCCACGAGAACCAGGCGATCCCGGGAGCGTCGGAGCTGATCAACCGCTGGGTAGACACGTCAAAACGGTTCCTGGTGCTGACCAACAACTCGATCTACACACCGCGTGACCTCGCGGCCCGGCTGCACGCCTCCGGCCTCGATGTGCCGGAGGAAAACCTGTGGACTTCGGCCCTGGCCACAGCCGAGTTCCTGAAGGACCAGCTCAAGAATGCCCCCTCCCCCGGCCGGGCCTTCGTTCTCGGCGAGGCGGGATTGACGACCGCGCTGCATGAGGCCGGCCTCATCCTCACCGACACCAAACCGGACTACGTTGTCCTCGGCGAAACACGGACCTACTCCTTCGGCACCATCACCAAGGCCATCCGGCTCATCCTGGACGGCGCACGCTTCATCGCCACCAACCCGGATGTCACCGGCCCCTCCCCGGAAGGGCCTATCCCGGCTACCGGTGCCATCGCTGCCCTGATCACCGCGGCGACCAACCGGGCACCGTACATCGTGGGAAAGCCCAACCCGATGATGTTCCGGTCGGCCATGAACAAGATCGACGCCCACTCAGAGACCACCGGGATGATCGGGGACCGGATGGACACCGACATCATCGCCGGCATCGAGGCAGGGCTGACCACCGTGCTGGTGCTGACCGGGATCACCCGGCGCGAGGACATTGCCCGCTACTCCTTCCGTCCCACCCAGGTCATCGACTCAGTCGCAGACCTGATCGGGACCATCTGAGCCCCGGCCCGGGCTAGAAGGGCTTCTTCTGCCCGCCGCCGCCCACAGCCGGGAGCGGGGCATAGGCAGTGAGCACCTGATCCACCACCTCCTGGTAGATCAGCGGATTCCACTGCGGACTGGCATGTGCCGGAAGTGCCCCGCGGGTGATCAGCGAATTCGCCACCATGTTCGCCCCGAACAGCTCCGTCCAGCGGGCCCGCGCCGTGTAGTAGTTCACTGTCGCGTCGTCCGGGTTGCCTATGTACGCGAGGTCGGCGTCCCCGATGGCACCCGCGTAGGCCGCGGCGTCGTAATGGTAGATGTAGGACGATTCCGACTGGATCAAAACGCTCGACGGCGCCAGCGGGGAGAGCTGCTCCAGCGTCTGGTCCACCACGGTATTCCAGCTGCGTTCGTCCTTGTGCAGGATCCGCTCGCCCAGCTCATAGCCGCCTCGCAGGGCGCTGGGAATGCGGTAGCCGGCCTCGTACAGCAGGACGACGCCTTCGATCATCCGGGCATCCAGGACATCGAAACGCCCGGAGGGGCTGGAGTCCAGGATGATCAGTTCCACCTGCACTCCGCGGGCCAGCAGCCGCGCCGCCATCTCTACCGCCAGCATGCCGCCGAAACTGTGGCCATAGAAGTACACCCGGTTGATCCGCCGGGTTCGGATGTGACGGAAGACTTCTGCTTCGATGACGTCCACGTCCAGACCGTTGTTGGAGTACCCGACGGCCGCCATCTGGCCGCGGGTGGCCAGCGCCGGACGCAGTGAATTCAGGATCCAGACAGCCTCTTCCCAGCTTGTTTTGTAGCCCGGAAAGAGGAACCACATGGCCCGTGGAAAGCGTGAGGCTGCCGCGTCGTCGCGCACTGGAATGATTTCCAGCTGCTCACGCTGCTCCTGGATCAGCCGGGTGACAAAGAGGTCGGTTGCCAGCGCCAGGCCTGCGCCGGCCCCTACAAGGAACCGCCGCCGGGAGAAACGTCCCAGGCTCTCCGCGCTGCGGAGGAGCTTGGCTGGATCGTCGGTCATAGGCTCCCGTTACCGCGTAGACGAATTAGTCGAGCCCGAGCTCGTCCTTGCCGAAGGCGAACAGATACGGAACGCCCGCTTCTGCTTCTATGCGCTCCTTGGCGCCCGTGTCGCGGTCCACGATCACGGCCACCGCCACGACGTTGCCTCCCGCGTTGCGCACACCCTCCACGGCGGTCAGCGCGGAGCCACCGGTAGTCGAGGTGTCCTCCAGCACGACGACGTCGCGGCCGGCAACATCAGGGCCTTCCACCTGGCGGCCCATCCCGTAGGACTTCTGCGCCTTGCGGACCACGAAGGCATCGACGGTGCCGCCGGCACGGACTGACGCGTTCATGACGGCAGTGCCCACGGGATCGGCGCCCATGGTGAGTCCGCCGGCGCTCTGGAAGGAAATCCCGGCGGCGTTGATCATGTCCAGCATGACTTCGCCGACCAGCTGGGAAGCCTCGTGGTGCAGGGTCACCCGGCGCAGGTCAATGTAGTAGTCGGCTTCCTTTCCGCTGGAAAGGATGACCTTTCCCCGGACCACGGCAAGCTCCTTGATCAGTTCCAGGAGGCGGGCACGGGCGGCGGCAGTCTGCGGCGAAGTCATGCCCGTAATCCTATCGGAGCGCCCGGCGGCAGCCCCTGTCAGGGAGGCCGCAGCACGTCACAGAGTGCAGGAGGCCTCCCCCGCGGAAGACCGACTTGTATAGGCTGAACGCCATGCGCGAACTACAAGCACAGATCATTGCCGAAATGGGCGTGCGCCCCAGTATCGACCCGCAGGCCGAGATCCGCCGCCGGGTGGACTTCCTCAAGGACTACATGCGTGCCTCCCACACCAAAGGGTTCGTCCTGGGCATCAGCGGCGGGGTGGATTCCACCCTGGCCGGCCGCCTGGCGCAGCTCGCCGTTGAGGAACTGAACGCTGAGGGCATCGACGCCGATTTCATCGCCCTGCGCCTGCCCTACCGGGTGCAGCACGATGAGGACGACGCGCAGGCCGCACTCGACTTCATCCAGCCCAAGACCCTGCGGACCTTCAATATTGGAGATGCAGTGGATGGCTTCGAGAAGGCCTATTCCGCCATGGGCGGTGAGAGCATCAGCGACTTCAACAAGGGCAACATCAAGGCCCGGGTCCGCATGACGGCGCAGTATGCGCTCGGCGGAGAGCACAACCTGCTGGTGATCGGCACCGACCACGGCGCCGAATCCGTCACCGGATTCTTCACGAAGTACGGCGACGGCGGAGCGGACATCCTGCCGCTGTTCACGCTGGACAAGAGGCAGGTGCGGGAAGTGCTCGCGGCCCTGGGCGCTCCGGAGAAGCTGGTGGGCAAGGCGCCGACCGCTGACCTGCTCGACGGCGTTCCCGGCCAGACCGATGAGACCGAGCTCGGCATCACCTACGAAGAGATCGACGACTACCTCGAAGGCCGGGAAGTCGCCGAGGATACCGCGCAGAAGATCGAGAAGCGGTACCTGATGACGCGGCACAAGCGGACGACCCCGGTTTCGCTGCTTGATTCCTGGTGGAAGTAGGCGTCTGAGGGGCAGCTGTCCCCGGAACGGCGGCAACGAAACTCCTCGCTCGCAGAGCTCGCTTGGAGTATTAAAGCCGCCTAACCCGGGGCCAGCAGCCGACTCGTGGGTGTGCGCAGGGCGGGAAGCCGCCTAACCCGGCACGTCCGGACCCGGTTCTGCCCCGTCCGGTGAGTCGGCAGAGCGCCGCCTAACCCGGCCTGTCCGGACCCGGTGGAGCGTCCTCGAGTTGCGCAGTTAAGCCGGGCTGAGGGAGTCCAGCTGGGTGGTGAAGGCGGCCGCGGTGGTGGCTTCGACGTCGGATACTTCCAGGCCCGGGGCTAGGCGGCGGAGGATCAGGGCGCCGTCCTCGACGTCGAAGACGGCGCGGTCGGTGATGATGCGGTCCACGACGCCGACGCCGGTCAGCGGGAGGTCGCACTCCGGGACAATTTTGGATGATCCGTCCTTGGCCAGGTGGTCAGTGATGACGATGACCCGAGGGGTGCCGGCAACCAGGTCCATGGCGCCGCCCATTCCCTTGACGAGCTTGCCGGGAATGGTCCAGTTCGCCAGGTCTCCGGCCGCGGAAACCTGCAGCGCTCCGAGGATAGCCGTTTGCACATGCCCGCCGCGGATCATGCCGAAAGACGTCGCCGAGTCGAAGAAGCTGCCGCCCGGGAGCACCGTGACGGTCTGCTTTCCTGCGTTGATCAGGTCCGCGTCCTCCTCACCCTCATAGGGGAAGGGGCCCATGCCCAGCAGCCCGTTCTCGCTTTGCAGGAAAACGCTGACGCCGGGTGGCAGGTGGTTCGCCACGAGGGTGGGAATGCCGATGCCGAGATTGACGTACTGCCCGTCCTGCAGTTCTGCTGCGGCGATGGCCGCCATTTCGTCCCGTGTCCACATGATGATCTAGGCCTCCACCCGGACCCGGACGGTCCGCTGCTCGATGTGCTTTTGGGTATCCTCCACGGCCACTACACGCTGCACGTAGATGCCGGGCGTGTGGATCCGGTCAGGTTCAAGGTAGTCCCGGCTGATTTCTTCCGCCTCGGCGATGGTGACGCGTCCCGCAGCAGCCACCAGGGGATTAAAGTTCTGCGCCGTCATCCGGTACCGGAGGTTCCCCTCCGGATCCGCCCGGTGCGCCCGGACCAGGGCCAGGTCCGCCACGATTCCGCGTTCCAGAATCGCCCGTCGGCCGTCGAACTCCATCTCGGGCTTGCCTTCAGCCACCGGCGTGCCCACTCCGGTGGGAGTGTAAAACGCCGGGATACCGGCCCCTCCGGCACGCAACCGCTCCGCAAGGGTGCCCTGCGGAACAAACTCCACCTCCAGATCGCCGGAAAGGTACTGGTCCGCGAAGAGCTTGTTCTCCCCCACATAGGACCCCAGGACCTTTCGGACCTGCCGGTTTTCCAAGAGCAGGCCCAAACCCTTGCCATCCACGCCCATGTTGTTGGAAACGATGGTCAACCCGGTGGCCCCGCTGTCCCGCAGTGCCGCGATGAGGTTGCCGGGAATGCCGCTCAACCCGAAACCGCCGACGGCGATCGTCATGCCGTCACGGACGGTGCCTGCCAGGGCCTCCGCCGTACTCTCATACACTTTTGACCCCATAGCGGCATCCTTCCGACCATAATGTGGACCACGGAGCGTGGATCCTTGGACGGTAGTCTGACGTGGAATCCAAGGTCAATGGATTGGTGCGTGCAGCGAGAAAGTGCTCAGATGGTGACCGTCGACGGGAAAGGTGTTCATAATATGGACATAGCAAACGGGGTCCAAGGCGCACAGGTGGTCCGGCGCCTTTCCCAGGTGCTGCGCACGGTGAGTGCGGCCGTGCCGCACGGAATCAGCACCAGCGACGTCGCCCGCTCCACCTCCCTGCCGCGGCCGACCGTCCACCGGCTCCTGGCGTCCCTCGCGGAGGAGGGTTTCTTGGATCACGACCGCTCAGCCGGCCGCTGGCTTCTGGGTCCGGAACTGTATCTGATGGGGTCAGTGGCAGCCGAGCGCTACGACGTCACCGGCGTCGCCCGGGAACATGTGAAGGCACTGGCCGAAGCGACCGGGGAAAGCGCCTTTTTCTCGGTCCGCCGCGGTGACGAAACGGTGTGCCTGCTGCGCGAGGACGGCGCGTTTCCCATCCGCTCGTTCGTGCTCTTCGAAGGCAAACGCTTTCCCCTCGGTGTTGCGTCGGCCGGGCTCGCGATCCTGGCGTTCTTGCGGGAAGACGCCGTGGAACGCTACCTGTCCGCTGCCGATCTCACCCGGGAGTTCGGCCCGGCGCACGGCCGTGAAGCGCTGCGGGACAGGATCGCCGAAACCCGTGCCGCCGGCTACGCCGTGAACCCGGAACTCATTGTCACGGGAAGCTGGGGCATGGGTGCTGCAGTTTTCGATCGTGCCGGCCAGCCGGCCTGGGCCCTGAGCCTCACCGGAATCGGCTCACGGTTCACCGAGCAGCGCCGCCCCGAACTCGGCCGCCTTCTCCTGAAGCACGCCCACGCACTCACTACGCAGCTCCGGTCCCACGGCACTCCCTGAGCTCGGTAAACCTTTGAACCAATCATCCTGTGGGGAGATAACGGTCTTTAGAGGGGTCCCCCGTCATCCTTTGGGGAGTTAACGCTCTTATTCGACCCCCTAAGCGACGTTATCTCCCCAATGGTTTGGCGGACCCCGCCCCATCCAGCGTTATCTCCCCACAGGATGCGCAACCAGAGGATGGCTCCCGCATTCGACGGGCCACGCACGCACCCGTCCGCCCCTCACCCACGCGGCTGAGTACAGGGTTCCACCAGGGGGCCCCGCATGACCGCGCTGCGCACCCACCCGCCCGGCGGACAGGCCGGGTTAGGCGGCTTTCATATTCCTTGCGAGCCCTGCGAGCACAGGAATTTCGTTGGCGCCGTTCCGGTCCGCCCGCCGGGTGGCCACCCGGGCACCTACGGGGGCGGTCCGGGCGGCAGACACCCGGCGGGCGGCGGACACCCTGCACCTACCGGCGCGCCCACGAAGGAGAAACGACACATGCACGCCCGTAGGACCCCCGTGCCCTGATTGGGTAACGTAGCAAGGGTGAAGATTGCTACCTGGAACGTGAACTCCATCCGCGCCCGTGCCGACCGCGTTGAAGGCTGGCTGCAGCGCTCCGACGTCGACGTCCTGGCCATCCAGGAGACGAAGGCGAAGGATGAGAACTTCCCGTGGGAGGTCTTCGAGTTCAACGGCTACGAAGTGGCCCATTTTGGCCTGAGCCAGTGGAACGGTGTCGCCATCGCTTCCCGGGTGGGGCTCGAGGACGTCGAGCGCACTTTCCCGGGCCAGCCGCACTTCGGCAAGACCGCGGAAACCACGGCCGCTGAGGCCCGGGCCATCGGTGCCACCTGCGGTGGAGTGCGGGTCTGGAGCCTGTATGTTCCCAACGGCCGCGCTGTCGGCGATCCGCACATGCCGTACAAGCTGGAGTGGCTGAAGATCCTCAAGGACCAGGCTGCCTCATGGATCAAGGACGATCCGAAACTGAACCTGGCGCTGATGGGCGATTGGAACATCGCTCCGCGGGATGAGGACGTCTGGGACATCGACTGGTTCCGCGCCCAGAACGCCACGCACGTGACCGAGCCGGAGCGTGCCGCTTTCCAGTCCTTCCTCGACGCTGGCTTCCATGACCTGGCCCGCCCGTATACCGAGGGCCCCGGCGTCTACACCTACTGGGATTACACGCAGCTGCGCTTCCCGAAGAAGGAGGGCATGCGCATCGACTTCGTGCTGGGCTCCCCCGCCCTGGCGGCCCGGGTCACGGGTGCGAGCATCGACCGCGAGGAACGCAAGGGCAAGGGCGCTTCCGACCATGCACCCGTGATCGTGGAACTGGACTAGCGGTGGCAGGGGCACCGGAGGCTACCGCGTGGCGTACCTTCCCGTACGTGTCCTATCTGCGCGTCTATGAACCGCTGGATGCGTTCGATGACGCCCAGCAGCTGCGCATCCTCGACCAACGTTCCCGCGCACGGCATGAGACTGAAGTCCTGGAACGCAGCGACGCCGTACGCCGGCTCGTCCGGCCGGTGTCGGATCCTTTTCCCCACACCTCCGGTGACCTGGTGCGGGTGCTGCACCATCCGCGGCCTGACGGCAGCACGACGCGCCTGTACTGCCCCAACCAGCTGGCCGTGCGGACCTCGCTCGCTGCAGAGTCCCTGGGTGAGACCGTGAACGGTCCCCTGGTCGATGTCCTGCTGCCGGAAGTGGCCCGGGAAGCCCACGCCGCGCGCATCGACCCTGACTCGTTCGCTGATTCGCTGGCCAAGCTGCACACCCGGTCAGCGACGTGGGGAGTGCCGTTCGGCTGGTTCATTTTGATCCACGAGGACGACGCGACCGACGTCGTGGAGGACGATGGCCGGGTGCTCACGGTGCGGATGTCCGCGCCGATCCCGCAGTGCATTGACCGGGCACGGCACGCTGCAGCCGCCCTGGCGCTGGCAGCACCCGAACTGGACCTGCTTGATGAACTGACCGACCTGGTCGCCTGGCTGGAAGTTTTTTCGCCGGATGCCGTTCTGGAGCTGGATTACGGGCCCGTTGCCGAGCTGGTTTATCCGGACGATTCACCGTCTGATGTGCGGCTGGGCATCGAATCACTGGCCGACGGCGACATGACGGGTGCCGCCGCGGCCTACCGCAGGCTGGCCGGCCGCTGGATTCCCATCCGCCAGCTCGCCCGCGCCTCCTAGCCCTCCACAGACCCACAGATTCATGCCCACGCGGGCCAGCGATCACCGGAGCAAAACCCCTAGCGGACCCGCTCCTCGCGGCCAAGGCGGTAGCGCCGTCCTGCATCCAGACTGATCAGCACCGTGGAACTGCGGCCGAGGGCGCTGTCCAGCGCGTCGACGAGGTTGGTTGCGTCGGCTGCAATCAGGTGCGGCGCGGCCCCCTGCCGCGGAGTGATCCGTACGCGAAGCCCGTTGCCGCCGCGGCCCAGGGACCATGTACTCACGGCCACCGACGTGACGTCCGGATCCTGCAGCAGGGCAGCCCTCAGCGCCTGCTCGGGAACCGCACCGCTGATGGCGATCCGGCCCGGGGCACCGTCGTCGTCGAACTCTTCCACCAGCGTGTCCACCCGTCCCCTGCCCTGTGCAGAAATCCACAGCACCAGCAGGACCACGGACAGGGCCATGGCGAGCGCCAGGAGCGGCCAAAGCCAGCTTTGGGACTGGCCGGGCATGGCCGTGTCTGCCAGGACCCGGCCGCCGTCCGCCATCAGGGCAGGGCCGGTGTTCCCCCACCAGCGGGCAGCTGCCGGATCGGCGCTCAAGAGAATCAGGCCGGTGCCGAGCGCGAGCAGGACCAGGCCGGAGAGGCCCAGCAGGACACGGTTCAGGGTGCGGGGTGTGCGGTTCATTGCCCGATCGCCCCCATAGTCGAGACCTGGACCTGCACGCTGGGCTGCGGCTCCAAACCTGTCAGCGCGAGTTCGTCCTCTACTGCCGAACGTACGGCGTCAGCATCGACCGGGATACCGGAGGTCGGCCGGATGCGCACCTCGACGCGGGTGCGGCCCACCGTCACCAGCACCTGGCCGGCAGTGACGCCCGCGGCCAGGCGGCTGCGGCGAGCCAGCGAGGCCGCGAGCACCTCGGCATCCACCACGACGGCGGCACGCGGGTTGGGAATGGCGTACCGGGCACGGCGTCCGGGCAACACAGCCATCAGGAAGAACCAGAGTCCGCAGAGGAAGATCAGGGCGCCAACCAGGCCGAGGATGAGCGGATCGGAGTCCCGGGGCAGGCCGGCCAGCCAGTGGGCGAACGTGGGCGGATCGATCAGCCATTCTTTCTGGCCGAGGGACTGGAGCACCGATTCCAGGAGCACGTACAGGCACAGCAGGATGCCGAGGACAGCTGCAATGACGGCAGGCACGGTGCGGGCGGCATGGGTTTCGCGGCGAACGATCCGCTTGGCAGCGGCATCGGAGGGAGCGCTGGAGAGAGTTTTGGGACCGGCGTCCGTTACGTGGCTCATCGAACCCGGCTCCCTTCCTGCACGCGGACGCCCGTGACCCGAATATCGACCAGCGAAAGAATCGAACCGGTGAGGTAGGTAATCCGCTGCAGCAGCACCGGTTTCGCGCCGTGCACCCGTTCCCAGACTGACCCGCCGGTGCGTGCCACGAGGGAGGGGTCCTTAGCCACTGCTTCGAGCGGCGGCATGGTGACGGGCAGGCTCATGGACAGGGCGAGCAGGCCCTCGTCGTCACTCCAGGTCACGCGCACCAGGGAGGCCGGGACGCCGAAGTGCTCGGCAGCAACTGCCTGGGCCGTGCTGGTCAGGGCCTGGGTACTGATCCGGTTGTGTCCGGCCAGCCCCCGCGCCGTGCGCGGAGTCGCCCGCGGCGTCATGACGGCAGCGCTCACGAGGAGGAACGGCGTCCGGTCAGGGCGTCCCGTACGCTGCGGAAGTCGACTTTGCCTTCGACGGCGCGACCGAAAAAGGCTCCGGCAGCGATGAACAGGGCCATGAGCAGGAAGCCCCAGAAGTCGAACAAAAGGGCAGTGAAGGCCAGCACGGCACCTACGGCCATGCCCACCACGGTCGGTTTCATTGTTCCTGCCTTACTTCGTTCGTCGTTATTCAGCACTGGGGGTACCGGCGGGACGCTTGGTTCCGCGGTTGTCCAGGGCTTCTGGCAGGTGCACGTCTGCAATGGAGACATTGACCTCCACTACGTTCAGCCCCACCAAATCCTCTACCGCTGCGTACACAGCGGTCCGCACCGCATCGGCGATCCCGGTCAGCGGCTGGCCGTAATCCGCAACAAGGGTCACGTCGACGGCGGCTTCCGTCTCCCCGACCTCAACGTGCACGCCGGCGGTAGCGCTGCTGTCAGAACCGGCGACAGCGTCACGCACGGCGCCGAGCGTCCGTGCACCGCCTGTGCCAAGGGCGTGGACGCCCGGCACGGAGCGTGCGGCTATCGCGGCAACCTTTGCCACAGCCTGCTCGGCGATGGCCGTCTTGCCGCCGCCTGGGGCTGCCGCTTCAGCGGCACCCGTTCCCGCGCCCTGGCCGGCAGGGACCGGGGCGGGTTCCTGCGGCTTGGGCCCGGGACCAGGCGGCGGAGCGGACACGCCGGAGCCTGGCTGCACGCCGGACGGCGGGGGCGGCACTGGCGGCATCGGCACAGCGGGGATTCCTGCCGGATCGGCGGGACCGGCCCCGGGATTCTTCTGGGCATCATCCATAAGAGCCAAGCCTAGCCCCTCACCTGCTTCGTTGGGCAGGGAAGGGTCACCCCATTCGCACCCGCCGGCCGGTCAGCACGGACGGCGCGATGCCTACGAACATGTTGCGCGCACCCCCGCCGTAAGGGGACTGCGCGCGGAGACCCCACAACGTCGTGAGCAGCGTTTCGTCCTGGATGCGGTTGGCTGGCCCGCTGACCAGGACCGACCAGCCCTCCATGCGGCCGACGTCGTGGGAATCGCTTTGGAAAGACGTGTTCAGATCCCCCGGAAGCAGGGCCAGTCCGCTGTCGGCACTGGTGCGGAAATATACGCACTGGTCATACACGAGGTAGCTCACCGGGAAAACCATCAGCCTGCCGTCCTGCAGGAACGCCACGCGTCCGGTATCCGCTCCCGCGAGCAGCGACCAGCACTCGGCTTCGCTGAGCTCCAGGTTTTCGTGCGGGCCTACTGAATCCCAGTCGTATCTTTCGGTGCTTGGAAACATCTTCGTCCTCCAATTGGTCGGACCTACCAGTGAACCGGGGACGCTGGACGAAAGAAAGGGCCTCGCCGGATACTCCCCCGCGGCGGCCCGCTTTCCTCAGTCCAGGACTATTCCGCCGCCGGCTTTGGGCTTGGGGTCCGGGAGGCGCTGCATCCGGAAAGACGTCAGCAGGCCCAGGGTTCCGGCGAGGATCGGGATGGACAGCGCGATTTGCAGGGCAAGGGGCCTGGCCTCCGTGTTGATGCGGAGGATTTCCTCCTGGATCTGCTCCGGCTGGCCGGTGAGGAGCTCCTGGAGCTGGGTGTCGCTGAGGAGCTGTGCGTCGTCTTCGAGCACCCGGGCCACCTGCTGCTGTTCAGCGGCCGGGAGCACCGTGCTGGACCCGGCCAGGCCGGTGAAGATGATGGACAGCGCCGCCAGCATGATGCCGCCCGCAAACGCGAGCCCGAAGGACAGGCCAAAGGAACCGGCGGCGGAGTTCACGCTGGCTGCCTCGCTGACCCGTTCGTCGGAGATCGGGGACAGGGTGTAGTTGTTCAACTGGGAAACCAGCAGCCCCAGCCCGGCCCCGGCAATGAGCAGCGGGAGAAGGAGCCACCAGCCGGAGTCCGCGCGCGGTATCACGGGAAGGAGCAGCACGAGCCCGGCGACCAGGAGCAGGAAGCCCCATCTGATCAGGCGGGCGGGTCGATGCTTTCCCGCCCGTTTTCCAGCGAACAGTGCAACGGCGAACATGGTCAGGGAGAGCGGGGCAATGGACAGCCCCGATTCCATGGCGTTGTAGCCGAGCACCATCTGCAGATAGATGGGCAGCACGATCATGGTGCCGCCCAGGGCAATCTGTTGCTGCATTTGGCCCGTGGCACCAAACCGGAAGGCTTTGGATCGGAAGAGGTCCGGGTCCAGCAAGGTGGGCTTCCCCAGTCGTTTCCTCCGGACCAGCCAGTAGACGAGCGAGCCCAGCCCGGCGGCGCCGGCGGCCAGGAGCGCCCCTACCGCTTCCCCGCCTTCCTGCCAGACCAGGATGCCCAGCACGATCCCGCCCATCCCCAGGATGGAGAGCAGCGATCCGACCGCATCCAGGGTCCGCGGCCCCTCATAGGGAACATCGTGAACGAGTTTGATGCCGGCCAGCACGACGGCGATGACGAGGGCTTCGAGCAGGAAGGCCATACGCCAGGACAGGAACGTGGTGATGAAGCCGCCCAGCAGCGGCCCGACCGCCGCGGCGATCGCCGCAGAGGCACCAACCAGCGCATAGACCCGCTGCTGTGCGGCTCCCTCGAAGTTGCCGTGGATGAGGGACTGGATGGAAGGGAGCAGCAGCGACGCCCCCAGTCCGCCGATCACAGCCCAGAAGACAATGATCGGCAGCAGGCTCTGTGCCAGCGTCATCGCGACGGCACCGACGGCATAGCAAACCAGTCCGGTCACGTAGGCCCGCCTGCGCCCAAACAGGTCGCCGATCTTTCCGCCGATCAGGATGAACGCGGCAGACACCAGCGCCTCAAGGGCGATGGTCGACTGCAGGCCGCTCACCGTGGCGCCGACGTCGTGCACCACCGCCGAGATGGAGACGTTCATGATCGAGGTGTCGACCACGAGCACGAACATAGCCATGGCCAGCAGCAACGCCAGCCGCCCGTTGAATGGGACTTCCTTGGCGCCGTCCTTGGCACCGTCTCCGCGCGCCGGTTTCATGGCTGGAACTGTTTCGGGCCCGGCGTGCCCGGGGCCGTCTGCAAACCGGGCATGTCGCCTCCTCTGGCGGCCCTGGCAGGGCCTGCCGGCGGTTTGATCCATCCTCTCGCATGAAACCACAGCCGCAACAGCGAAGGAAGAAGAATCCAAGACCCCGTCCCGGACAAAGAAAAACCCCGCACTCACTGAGTACGGGGTTTTTAGCTGGTGGCTCCGACCGGCGTCGATCCGGTGACCTTTCGATTTTCAGTCGAACGCTCTACCAACTGAGCTACAGAGCCGGGCATCATCGAAAAGATGATCACCGAGATCTTCCAAATCGCTTCAGAAAATCTGAGCGACCCTGACGGGACTTGAACCCGCGACCTCCGCCGTGACAGGGCGGCGCGCTAACCAACTGCGCTACAGGGCCTTGCATTTCACGAGTGTCAACTCTACCAGCTTTTCGGCCGGTGATTTACCACTTCCGTGAGTACCCCCAACGGGATTCGAACCCGTGCCGCCGCCGTGAAAGGGCGGTGTCCTAGGCCGCTAGACGATGGGGGCTCAGAACACGCAGCGTTCAACCTGACTGGCACCGAAAACTTCCCGGTTCCAGTCGTGTTTCCCGGCTGCGGACTTATAAAACTATAGGGCCTACTCGCGCGATCTTCAAAATCGGGTTCCGGGCACTCCCGGCTACAGTGGAAAAGTGCCGATTGAGATGAGCCTTGATGACTTCGAAGCCGCGGTCGACGACGCCTTGGATTCCATCCCTGAGGACCTCGCCAAGGCGATGAACAACGTCGCCGTCTTCATTGAGGACGAGTACGTCCCGGGCCCGCACGAAGACCCAGGGACGGAACTGCTGGGCCTCTACGACGGCACGCCCCTGACCGAACGGGACTCCTGGTGGGGTGCGGGATCCCTTCCGGACCGGATCGTCATCTTCAGCGGCCCGCTGACCCGGATGTGCGAAACGAGGGAAGAGCTCGTGGACGAAATCCGCATCACCGTCATTCACGAAGTCGCCCACCACTTCGGGATCGACGACGCACGGCTGCACGAACTCGGCTGGGACTAGCCTGTAAGTATGGGCGATCATTCCGGCCACAGCCACGGCCTGCCGTCAGGCACCGCCACGGGCAAGCACCGCCGCAAGCTGCTTGCTGTTTTCCTCATCACCATCACCGTGGTGGCCATCCAGGCCGCTGGCGCACTGGTCTCCGGCTCCCTGGCGCTGCTTGCAGACGCCGGACACATGCTCTCCGACGCCGCCGGCGTTTCGATTGCCCTGCTGGCCGCATGGATAGCCGGCCGCCCGGCAACATCGAAACGGACCTATGGTTATCAGCGGGCAGAGGTCCTGGCTGCACTGGCCAATGCGGTGCTGCTGATTGTCATTGCCGTCGTGATCTTCACCGAGGCGGTCCGCCGGATCGGGGACGCACCGGAGGTCCAGACCGGGATCATGCTTTTTGCCGCAGTCGTCGGCGGGCTGGCCAACCTGGTGTCCTTGTTCATCCTCCAAGGCGGCCGGAAGGAGAGCCTCAACGTACGCGGCGCCTACCTGGAGGTCCTGGGCGACCTGCTGGGCTCGGCCGCAGTGATCGTCTCCGCCGTCGTGATTATGCTCACCGGGTACCAGCAGGCCGATGTCTGGGCATCATTCCTCATCGCTTTGATGATCCTGCCGCGTGCCTGGTCGCTGCTGCGGGAGGTCATCGACGTCCTGCTGGAAGCGACGCCGCAGGGGGTGGACGTTGCGATGATCCGGGAGCACATTGTCCGGGTCGACGGCGTGAGCGATGCCCACGACATCCATATCTGGACCATCACCTCCGGCGTTCCGGTGTTCTCCGCGCACGTGGTGGTGGACGAGGCCTACCTGACCCCCGACGGGATGGATACGATCCTGGACCGGCTGGACAGTTGCCTGGCCAGCCATTTCGACACCGAGCACTGCACCTTCCAGCTGGAGCCGGAGCGGCATGCCGTCCACGAGGGTGAACGGCACGCCTGAGGGCTTCGGCTAGTCCTCGGCCATGGGACCGAACTTCTCCCGGTCCGCAAGGCGGGAATCATCCCGGTCCGGAACCACCATGACCGGCCCCTTGGCATGGTGCAGCACGCTTTGGCTGGTGGAGCCGAGCAGCATGCCCGTGAACCCGCCGCGGCCCCGGGTTCCCAGCACCACCAGTTCGACGTTCGCCGTCCGCGCCACCATCACTTCAGCCGGCGGCCCGTCGACCAGTTCCACGCTCATTTCCACGTCCGGGAAATGGCTCTGCAGCCAGTTCCGCCCTGCGGAGAGCTGTTCCATCACTTCCGCGTGGAGCGCGTCAAGATCCAGCGGGGCGGGAACCCACGCCAGCGAGCCGCTGAACGGCGGGAGGGCGCACACGATCCGCAGCGGCAGCCCGGTGCTCCTGGCCTGCTCCGCCGCAACCAGCGAGGCGGCGCGGCCCTGCTCCGATCCGTCGACACCCACCACGACCGCCTGGTGGACATCATCGGCCACCGGACTGCCGGCGGGGGCCTGGACACCCGCTTCGGGCAGTCTTCCGGCAGTGCGAAGCGGGACGACGACGGTGGGGCACTTTGCGTGTGCGGGCAGGGCACTGGAGACGGAGCCCAGCAGGCGGCCCACAAAACCGCCGCGGCCGCGGGAGCCGACCACCATCAGGTCCGCGTCCTCCGAGAGTTCCAGCAGCACGGCGGAGGCATCACCGCTTTCGACCCGCGGCACGATTTCCAGGCCGTCCCGTGAAATGCGGGCCAGCGCCTTCTCCTGGACCGAGCGCGCACCGTCACGGATGACGGCGTCGTCCACGGCGGTGTAGCCGGCGTCCATCGATGAGGCGGCAAAAATCGGAACCGTATATGCGGTGACGACGTGCAGGGGAACGCCGCGGCGGCGGGCTTCACGTGCTGCCCAGGTCAACGCGCAGATGCTTTGGTCCGACCCGTCAACTCCCACGACGATCCCAGCCCGGGCCGAGGCCGCTTCCCATTCAGAATCGGTCATACCGGCTCCCTTCGGATGCACGTGCCCAGCCTCCGTCGGCTGCGCTCCTAGTGCCAGACTACTCGTCTGACGGGCTCCGTTGCTGCAGATTTCCTTCATGCCCCCGGCCGGTTTAAGGCCTGTCCCCCAGCAGGACTACTATCGAAAATGCAGGATTCTCCCGTCCCAACCAGAACATCTTTAGAGGGAAGCCGTCATGCTCAAACAAGGTTCCAGGCTGGACCGGTATTTTGAAATTTCCAAGCGGGGTTCCTCGGTAGCTACCGAGGTCCGCGGAGGTCTGGCCACGTTCTTCGCGATGAGCTACATCGTGGTGCTGAACCCGCTTATCCTCGGCGGCGAGGACGGTTCGGGCCGCTCGCTTGGCGGGCCGGCGATTGCCGCGGCTACCGCACTCGTGGCAGGTGTCCTGACCATCGTCATGGGCGCCTGGGCCAAGCACCCCTTTGCCATGGCCACCGGCCTCGGCGTCAACGCCTTCGTAGCCGCTACCGTTGCCACCAACGACAACCTCACCTGGCCGGACGTGATGGGCCTGGTGGTCCTCGCCGGCATCACCATGTTCATCCTGGTGCTGACCGGGTTCCGGACGGCGGTGTTCAAGGCAGTCCCCGCGAGCCTCAAGACTGCCATCGTGGCCGGCATCGGCCTGTTCATCGCCCTGCTTGGGTTCGTGAACGCCGGCTTCGTCCGCCGCATCCCCGACGTCGCCGGGACCACCGTTCCGGTCGAACTTGGCGCAGGCGGAGTGCTGCTTGGCTGGCCCACGTTTGTCTTCGTCTTCGGACTGGTCCTGACCATCGCGCTGATGGCCCGCAGGACCCGCGGAGCCATCCTCATCGGCATCCTGGCATCCACGGTCCTGGCCGTCATCATCGAAGCCGTTGCGCCTCCCGGAAACCAGGGCGCCGGCGTTGCCACCGGTTGGTCCCTGGTCACCCCCAGCATGCCTGAATGGGCTGCGCCGGACCTGTCCCTGATCGGCAACTTCAACCTGTTCGGCTCGTTCGAGAAGCTTGGCGTCATCGGCGCCTCCCTGCTGGCCTTCGTCATCCTGCTCAGCATCTTCTTCGATGCCATGGGCACCATGGTCGGTCTCTCCACCGAGGCCGGCAGCATCGACAAGGACGGCAACATCCCGAACACCGAGCGGGTGCTGCTCGTAGACGCAGCCGGCGCCATCGTCGGCGGCGGTGCCAGCGTGTCCTCCAACCAGTTGTTCGTGGAGTCAGGCGCCGGCATCGGTGAAGGTGCACGTACCGGACTGGCCTCGATCGTCACGGGCCTGCTGTTCCTCGCAGCAATGTTCCTGACGCCGCTGATCTACCTGGTGCCGTTCGAAGCCGTGGCACCGGCGCTCGTCGTCGTCGGTTACCTCATGGTCTCCCAGGTGGCCAAGATCGACTGGACCGACATCGGCCTGGCGCTGCCGTCCTTCCTGACGATCGTGCTCATGCCGTTCACCTACTCGATCGCCAACGGGCTGGGCGCCGGGTTCGTCTCCTACGTGCTGATCCGCATCTTCCAGGGCCGCGCCAAGGAGATCCACCCGGTGATGTGGGTTGTCTCCGCCGCCTTCGTGCTGTTCTTCTGCGTCGGACCGATCGAAGCCGCACTCGGCATCATCTAGTCCCGGCACCGAAGACAAATCCATACAAAACGGGTGCCCCGGCCATTGCGGCCGGGGCACCCGTTTTTTCAGGCGGCGCCGCTAGGCCGGCTGGGCCGTGCGCTGGGCCTCGGCGTCGTGGATCACCTTGGAGCTGCCGGCGAAGGACCGGACCAGCGCGTCGTCCCAGAGCTGCGCCGGCAGGGCCCCGCCCAGCAGGCGCCGCGGCAGTGAAGCGTCCTGGGCGAAGGGGACATCCGAGCCGGCGATGATGATGTTCCCGTACCGGCGGCCCTTCAGCATCGCCGGATCAGCGACGATAGCCGTATGGCTGAAGGCGGCGGCAATCGTCGCGGCTTCGCGGCGGGCCATCCGCAGGTCCGGGGAGTCACCGCAGTTGACCACGTACAGCCCGTCCGCTGCCAGCACCTTTTTGGCATGGACCAGGAATTCGGCTGAGGTGAGCGGCAGCGGAGTCTTGTCCCCTGCGAAGACGTCCCGGATCAGTACGTCCCGGCTGTCTTCACTGAGCGATTCCGTAACTTCGCGGGCCTCCCCCACGCGCAGCCGCATCAGCGGTGCCCTGGGCAGGTCGAACCACCCGCGCACCAGTTCGGCCAGCTTGCCGTCCAGTTCGACGACGACCTGCCGGGCTTCCGGATAGACGGCGGCGAAGTAGCGCGCCAGGGAACAGGCTCCGCCGCCCAGGTGCAGGGCCCGCAGCCGGGTGTCTTCGGGGAAGCGGGACTCCACCAGCGCCGCAATCCAGCGCATGTACTCAAAGTCCAGTTCGCGCGGGTTCGCCAGGTCGATGTGCGAAGAGTGCACGCCGTTGATCTTCAGCAGCCAGCCCGTGGAGGAGTACTGGTCAGGCAGCAGCTCGCAGGTCCCGGTATCGATTTCGTGGCGGCCGGGCACGGGCCCTGTGCCGGTGTCCGGCACCTCGTTCGGCGCCGCCTTGCCGGGACGTTTCCTGCCCATTCAGTCCCCCGCCGGCCGGACGTGCATAAAGCTCATGCATCCAGCTTAGGCTTCGGAAGCGGCCGTTGCTTCCGGTCCCGCAGCGGGCTAGGAGTGCCCCCGGTATTCGTCCCCGTCGGCCAGGAGCTGCTCCAGCCGCTCCACCTTGCCCGTCAGTTCCCCGGTGTGCCCCGGGCGGATATCTGCCTTCAGGACCAGGGAAACGCGGCTGCCGTACCTGCCCACCGCTTCCGTTGCGCGGCGGATCACGTCCATGACTTCGTCCCACTCACCTTCAATGGTGGTGAACATGGCGTCCGTGCGGTTCGGCAGGCCGGACTGGCGGACGATTTTCACGGCCGCGGCAACGGCGTCGTGGACCGAAGCGTCGGCCGAGGGGCCGTCCGGGCCGGTTTCCGGGCCGGCGCCGGAGGGAGCAACTGAGAAGGCTACAAGCATGCGCCCAGTCTGCCACTCACGTGCGGAAAACCAGAACAGCACAGGCCAGGGCGAAAGACCTCCCCTAGTCCGTGACGTGCTTCCCGGACGTTCCACCGGCAACCGCTGCGGAAACCTCGTTCTTCGGATTCAGGCGTGAACGGCGGCGGCCGTAAACGAAGTACAGCGCAAAGCCGAGGGCCAGCCAGAACATGAAGTAGATCCAGGTTTCCACGGACAGGTTCGTCATCAGGTACAGGCACAGCAGCGCCGAGAGAACGGGAAGCACGGGGCCGAAGGGTACCCGGAAGGCGGGCTTCAGGTCCGGACGCTTGCGGCGCAGCACCAGGACACCGGCGCTGACCACGACGAACGCGGACAAGGTGCCGATGTTGATCATTTCCTCGAGCAGGTCCACCTGGGTGAACCCGGCGACAAGGGCCACCAGGACGCCGCAGAGGATCTGCAGCCGGGCCGGGGTGGCGTGCTTGGAACTGGTCTTGGACAGCGCGCGCGGCAGCAGGCCGTCGCGGGACATGGCCAGGACCACCCGGGCCAGGCCCATGAGCAGCACCATGATGACGGTGGTGAGGCCGATCAGCGAGCCGATCGCGATGATCTGAGCGGCACCGGTATTGCCGACCAGGGCGAATGCCGTGGCCAGGTTCGGCGACTCCACGGACGCGAGTTCCTTGTAGGACACCATGCCGGTCAGCGCCAGCGAGACGCCGATGTACAGCAGGGTCACGACGGCAAGTCCGGCGAAGATGCCGCGGGGAAGCGTGCGTCCCGGATTCTTGACCTCTTCGGCGGACGTAGCAACGACGTCGAACCCGATGAATGCGAAAAAGACGACCGCGGCTCCGGCGAATACACCGAGCATGCCGTACTGCGCCGGGGCGGCACCGGTGAAGAAGGAGAACAGCGACTGCGCCATCACGCCTTCGGAACCGGCGGCCTCAGTGGAAACGGATTCCGGGATGAACGGGGTGTAGTTCGCAAAGTCGATGTAGAAGAACCCGGCAACGATCACGAAGAGCACGACGCCGATCTTGATCAGGGTGAAGACGTTGCCGACCCGGGCGGAAAGCTTGGTTCCCATGACCAGCAGGACGGTGAACAACGCAACAATCAGGAACGGGCCCCACGTCATGTCTACCGGGCCAAGGGAAATCGTGGCCGGGATGTTCCAGCCGATCAGCGCAAAGACCTCGCTGAGGTAGATGCCCCAGTACTTGGCGATGACCGCCCCGGCCGTGAACAGTTCCAGGATCAGGTTCCAGCCGATGATCCAGGCGATCAGCTCACCCATGGTGGCGTAGGTGAACACGTACGCCGAACCGGCCACGGGGATGGCGGTGGCGAACTCGGCGTAGCACATGATGGCCAGCGCACAGGTGATGGCCGCCAGAACGAAGGACAGCGTCACTGCCGGTCCGGAGAACTGCGCGGCCGCCTTGGCTCCGACGGAGAAGATACCTGCGCCCACCGCGACGGCTACGCCCATGATCATCAGGTCCCAGGTGGTCAGGGACCGTTTGAGCCGGCGGCCTTCCTCATCAGCGTCGGCAAGTGATTGCTCAATGGGTTTGGTGCGGAACAGACTCACTGCGTTCGTCCTTGCTGTGGTGCTTGGGAGCGGCTCGCGGGCCGCAAGAATTGCGGACGATACAAGTGTAGGCCGAAGGCCCGTAGCGAAGTGCACTTGGCTTTGGGAGGATGGGGACAGCCCGTGCAGAATTCTCCGGCGCGGGTGCCGTCCTAGAGATCGGACAGTTCCATGGCCCGAGGTATCTATGTCAGCGCCATGACCCCCGGATCCGGCAAGTCTTTGATCAGCCTGGGCCTGGCCGACATGCTGCACCGGCACGCAGACCGGGTGGGGTTCTTCCGCCCGATCGTGGAGGGAACGGACCGCGACGACGATCCAGTGGTCCGCCTGATGCAGCGCCGCTTCAACCTCAGCACCTCCAACTGCCGCGGCGGACTGACCCGCCCGGAACTCCGGGCCCTCCTGGTGGCCGGCGAACGGGGCGAGGTGGACGCACGGTGCATGGCGATTTACAGCGAGATCGCAGCTAACTGCGACGTAGTCATCGTGGAGGGGACTGACCTCTCGGGACACGACGTCGCCCTGGAATTCGACCTCAATGCCCGCCTCGCCAATAATCTCGGTGCGGTGGTCATCGCCGTCGTCAACGGGCTGGACGTCGGCGTCGAGGAAGTAGCGGACGCGGTGGACGTGGCACGGCGCGAGCTGACTGCCGCGAAATGCGACATCCTGGCGATGATGGTCAACCGGGCCCCGGAGTCCGCCGTCGATGAAATCCGGGCACATGTCCGGCCCGGGGCGTCCCACCGCCCGGTCTACGTGCTGCCCGAGCTGAACGAGATCTCCCAGCCTTCCGTGTCCGAGGTCTCCAAGGCACTGAATGCCCGGCAGGTTGCCGGCAGCACGTCGCTGGAGCGGGACGTAACCGGCGTCAAAGTCGCAGCCATGACTGTGGGGAATTTCATCACCCAGCTCGCGGACGGATCGCTCGTGATCGCGCCCGGCGACCGTGCGGACGTCATGGTTGCCGCCCTCGCCTCCTCCTTTTCTTCCGAGTTCCCTGTTCCCAGCGGCCTGATCCTCACCGGCGGGCTTCCGGTGGATCCCGGCATCCTGGCCCTGCTGGCGCAGGCGCCCTTCCCTGTGTTCGCAGTGGACAGCGACACGTACGCGGCGGCCCGCGACGTGAGCCAGGTCCGCGGGGAGATCGCCACCGGGCAACGGCGGAAGGTTGCTGCCGCACTCGGCGTCTGGTCTCGCTACGTGGATGAGAAGGAACTCCTGGAGCGGCTTGAGCTGCCCCGCCCGGAGAAGACCACCCCCCTGCGTTTCCTGAACGAGCTCATTGTCCGCGCCCGGACAAACCGGCAGCACATTGTCCTGCCCGAGGGCCTGGACCTGAGGATCCTCCGCGCCGCGGAGATCCTGCGCCGGCGCGATGTCTGCGCACTGACCATTCTTGGCCCGGAGATACAGGTCCGGGAACTGGCCGCCAGCGAAGGCATCGACCTGAGCGGCATAACCTTCATCAATCCGGCAACCAGCGGACTGCGGGACGACTTCGCCCGGGAGTACCAGCAGCTGCGCGCCAACAAGGGTGTCACCCTGGAGGACGCCAACGAACGTATGCTCCAGGGGGCATATTTTGGAACCATGATGGTGAAGCTGGGCCGCGTCGACGGAATGGTGTCCGGTGCCGCGCACACAACAGCCAACACCATCCGCCCGGCACTGGAATTCATCCGCACCAGGGACGGAGTGAAGATCGTTTCCTCGGTCTTCCTGATGCTGCTGCAGGACCGGGTCCTGGTCTACGGCGACTGTGCAGTGAATCCGGAGCCGGATGCCGAACAGCTTGCTGACATCGCCCTGGCTTCCGCTGCGACCGCGGCACAGTTCGGCATCTCCCCGCGGGTAGCCATGCTCTCCTACTCCACAGGTTCCTCCGGGAAGGGCGGCGCTGTGGAAAAGGTCCGGCAGGCAACGGAAATTGTCCGCACGCATCGCCCGGACCTGCCGGTGGAGGGACCAATCCAGTACGACGCCGCGGTGGACGCGTCCGTGGCGGCGTCGAAAGCACCGGGATCGACCGTCGCGGGCCAGGCGACGGTGTTTATCTTCCCGGACCTGAATACCGGCAACAACACGTACAAGGCGGTGCAGCAGTCCGCCGGCGCAGTCGCCGTCGGACCGATCCTGCAGGGCCTGCGCAAGCCGGTCAATGATCTCTCCCGCGGCTGCACGGTCGAAGACATCGTGAACACCGTGGCCATTACAGCCGTACAGGCACAGGAGGACTAATGCTGATTCTCGTGGTCAATTCAGGTTCATCCTCACTCAAATACCAGGTCCGCGACACGGACACCCGTGAAGTCCTGGCCAAGGGACTCATTGCCCGGATCGGCGAAGGGGACGTTCCGGACCACCACACGGCCATGCTGCTTTTGAGTGAGCAGGTGCACGATGCCATGGGAGACAAAGGCATCGATGCAGTAGGGCACCGCGTCGTGCACGGCGGTGAGCGCTTCAGCCAGCCGGTACTGGTAGACAACGAAATCACCCGCGCAATTGAGCGCCTCAGCCCCCTGGCCCCGCTGCACAACCCCGCGAGTGCCATGGGAATCCGCGCCGTCGCCGAACAGTACCCGGACGTTCCCCAGGTCGCCGTCTTTGATACCGCGTTCCACCGGTCGCTCCCGGAGCGCGCGTGGCGTTACGCCATTCCGCAGTCCCTCTACCGCCGGTACGGCATCCGGCGTTACGGCTTTCACGGCACCAGCTGCGCCTACGTCAGTGAAATCGCGGCGGGGTTCCTCGGCATCCCGGTGGACCAGTTCGACGGCATCGTGGCGCACCTTGGCAACGGCGCGTCCGTTACCGCCTTGAAGGAGGGCCGCAGCATTGACACCTCCATGGGGTTCACCCCGCTGGCGGGACTCGTGATGGGAACCCGCAGCGGGGACATCGATCCCTCAGTCCTGGTGTTCCTGGAACGCCAGGGGTACACGGCCGAAGAGCTGGATGACCTGCTCAACCGCGAGTCGGGACTCCTGGCCCTGGGCGGGGCGCCGGATATGCGCGAACTTACGGCCTGGGCAGACGCAGGAAACGGCCAGGCTGAGCTCGCGCTGGAAATCTCTGCGTACCGGCTGGCCAAGTACATCGGCGGCTACCACGTGGCCGTCGACGGCGCCAAGGCAATCGTCTTCACCGCAGGAATCGGCGAGAACGACGATCCCTACCGGGCCAGGGTCCTGAACCACCTTGGAGCACTGGGCGTGCGGCTGGATGAAGAGGCGAATGCCTCGCCCTCCAAGGACACCCGGCGCATCAGCACACCGGACTCGGCCATCGAGGTACTGGTGGTCCCCACCGATGAAGAGGAAGCCATTGCCGAGGCAACAGCGGAGACAGTCCTCGCAGCGGGCCGGGAATAACAACCACGCTTTGACCAGCGGATCAACCCTACCGGCGGGTACTTCGGCAAACGGTCCCGAAGGCCTCCCGGAAGGCGACAGGCGACCATAAGCATTGCTATATTTCAGGGCAGGTTAAGCAGAAGCCGCGGAATCCCTCGTGCGTGGAGTTGGCATGGAGCACAGCCTGCGGGTACTGGTAAGAATCGATACTAAGAGCTCAACAGCATGCGTCGAAGTGCGCGGCTGCCTGGTCCCGGAGACATGCCTGGACCTGTTCGACATCCTCCGGCACACCGCCTCGCTGGGTGCCCATGTGACCGTCAACCTGTCCAAGGCGCATCATTTGGACGCGTCCGCGTTGGATGAACTGCTGGTCCGTGCGGACAAAATCCCGTCAGTACCCCTGGGCACCGGACACACCACGGTCTCGATCCAAATGCCTGCCCGCCTGCCCGCCTGCGGGCATGCCGCTGCACCCGAACAGGGCCTGCCGCTCACTAACGACCAGGTTTTCGACCTGGCCTTCCTGCAGCGCGATCCGAAAGCATTCCGCCGGCTGAGCTGAGTGCGCAGCCTGCCTCCTGCAGTCCCTCCGGGCTTCCGCACACCACGCCGCCTAATTGTCAGCAGGCTTACAAATTTGGCAGGATGGGTGCAACGTATCCCGCAGCAAACGAGCAGGAGGCAGCATGAAGGCAGTCACATGGCAGGGCAAGCGCAAGGTCAGCGTGGAAGAAGTGCCGGATCCGGTGATCGAACAGCCGACGGACGCCATCATCCGCATCACCTCCACCGCACTCTGTGGTTCGGACCTGCACCTGTATGAAGTCCTGGGTCCGTACATGAACGCCGGCGACATCGTGGGCCACGAGCCCATGGGCATTGTCGAAGAGGTCGGCAGCGCCGTCACCAACCTCAAGCGCGGCGACCGCGTGGTCATCCCCTTCCAGATCGCCTGCGGCCAGTGCTTTATGTGCCGCCAGGGCCTCCAGACGCAGTGCGAGGTCACCCAGGTCCGCGAAAAGGGCTCCGGCGCGGCACTGTTCGGCTACTCCGAACTCTACGGTTCGGTTCCGGGCGGGCAGGCAGAGTTCCTGCGCGTCCCGCACGCCGACTACGGCCCCATCAAGGTCAGCTCCGAAGGCCCGGACGACAAGTACCTCTTCCTTTCCGACATTCTGCCCACCGCCTGGCAGGGCGTGCAGTACGCTAACGTGCCCGACGGCGGCACCCTCGCCGTTTACGGCCTGGGCCCGGTGGGCCAGTTCGCCGCGCGGATCGGCACGCACCTGGGCTACCGGGTCATCGGTATCGAACCCGAGGCAGAGCGGCGGGAACTGGCAGCTCGCCACGGCGTCGAAGTGCTGGACTTCTCCAAGGACCTTGGCGATGAGCTGAGGGAGATGACGCAGGGCCGCGGCCCGGATTCGGTGGTGGATGCCGTCGGCATGGAAGCACACGGCTCCCACGTGGGCGCCTTCGCCCAGGCAGCTGTGGGCCTGCTCCCTGATGCGCTGGCCCAGAAAGCCATGGAAACTGCGGGAACGGACCGTCTCTCCGTTCTCCACAGCGCCATCGACTCCGTGCGCCGAGGCGGCACCATCTCGCTGAGCGGCGTCTACGGCGGCACGGCGAGCCCTATGCCGCTGATGACCATGTTCGACAAGCAGCTCAACTTCCGCATGGGCCAGGCCAACGTGAAGCGCTGGGTGGATGACCTGCTGCCGCTGGTCGAGGACCCGGCCGATCCACTGGGGGTACTGGACCTGGTGACCCACCGGGCAGGACTTGAGGCAGCCCCTGAGATGTACGAGAAGTTCCAGAAGAAGGAAGACGGCTGCATCAAGGTGGTCTTCCAGCCGGGGCTGAACTAGCTCCGCAGCGCATTTCCCGCCCGTCCCTTTCCAGGGGCGGGCGGGAGCGTTTAAGCCTTCCGCAGGCTCCAGGCCCAGCGGATGAGCGGAAGCTGCAGGGGCAGCCGCAGGCTGTGGATGACCCGCTCACGGCCCGAGCCCCGCTCCCCAAAGGCACGCTCGAGCGCACTGACATGGCCGGCAATAAACGCGGCGAACATCAGTGCCGTACCGGTGGCCGCGGCCCGGCGGGTGGCAGGAAAAAGCAAACCCGCTGCAGCGGCAATCTCTGCCGCACCGCTGGCGCTGATCCACTGGCTCCGCGTCAGGACACCAAACCGGCCCTGCTTGTCCCGGCAGAGGCTCCGCGGCACCACCTGCCCGTAGAACCCCGGACTGCGGAAGTGGTTGACTGCGCTGACGCTCAGCAGCACGGCCAGTGCAGCGGCTGAGACGGACTGTTTCTTCATGAACTTCTTTCCATCGGTGGAACCGGCTGGCGTCTGGATGGCTGAGCGGCGGCCGGAGCCGACTGGATTGCGTCGGCAGCGCGCACCAGGGCCAGATGGGAAAACGCCTGCGGAAAGTTCCCGGCCATCCGGTCACCGCTGGTGTCATATTCCTCGCTGAGCAGCC
Source organism: Arthrobacter sp. 7Tela_A1 (assembly GCF_049311065.1). Lineage (NCBI taxonomy): Bacteria > Bacillati > Actinomycetota > Actinomycetes > Micrococcales > Micrococcaceae > Arthrobacter > Arthrobacter sp. 7Tela_A1. The sequence continues at coordinate 47,301 of NZ_JAXIOO010000003.1, forward strand.
CTACCTCGTTCGCATACCCTACAAGCTGGTCCATCAGGGCCACGGCTTCGGCGCTCCGGCCAGTCCGGGCATACTGCTCCACCAGCCAGAAACTGCAGGCCAAGAAGGGGTTCTCGCCCGGCTCCAGACCGTCGACGCCGGAATCACTGCGGTAGCGATGCAGCAGCCCGGCCGGATTGAGCAGTTCGTGTTCCAGGAATTCCACGGTCCCGAGCATCCGTGGATCGTCATAGTCCAGGAACCCCACCTGCGGCAGCTGGAGCAGAGCCGCATCCGGCAGGGAGCTCCCGTAGGACTGCACGAAGGTATTGCGGCCGGCGTCGTAGCCCTTGTCCATGATCTCCGCCCGCAGTCCGTCCCGAAGTGCTTCCCAGATTTCCACCGGTCCGGACAGACCATCCTGCCTGGCGGCCTGTGCAGCCCGGTCGAAGGCAGCCCACATCATCACCCGGGAATGGGTGAAGAAGCGCGGCACCCCCCTGACCTCCCAGATCCCGTGGTCCGGGTCCTCCAAATGGCGTTCCAGGAACCCCAGCAGGGCCCGCTGCAGCGGCCAGGAGAAACCGTCTTCCTCGATCCCGCGGTCTCGCAGGCGGGCGAGGGCCACCATGACGGTGCCGACGACGTCGGCCTGGTACTGGTTCACTGCTCCGTTTCCGATCCGCACGGGGAGGGCACCGGCATGGCCGGTGAACTGCGGCAGTATGCGCTCGGGGAGGTCCCGGCCGCCGTCCACCGCGTACATGATCTGCAGGTCGTCCGGATCCCCCGCCACCGCCCGCAGCAGCCAGTTGCGCCAGTGCAGGGCCTCCTCTGAATAGCCGTGGGTCATCATTGCTTCGAGTGTCAGGGCCGCATCCCGCAACCAGCAGAAGCGGTAGTCCCAATTCCGCGATCCGCCGAACTCCTCCGGCAGCGACGTGGTGGGAGCAGCGACTATGCCGCCCGTGTCCTCATGGGTCAGCGCCCGGAGCACCAGCAGCGAGCGCAGGACCGGTTCCTGGTAGCGGGCGCTGTCAACGCAGAGCCCCGACCATTTCCGCCAGTATGCGGTGGTGGAGGCAAGGCAGGCATCGATGTCGTTCGGCTCCGGAGCGGGCCGGTGGGAGGGGTACCACACCAGCTCCAGGTCCACCTGTTCCTTTTCTCCGACGATGAAGCTCCCTGTATGGCGGTGATCGCTGCCGTGCGGAATGTTGCCTCCGTGCAGCACCATGGCACCCGGTCCGGCAATGGCCAGCAGCCGCTCTGTACCGTCCTGTCTGTCGCGGCGCATCCACGGGACGGTGGTGCCGTAATTGAAGCGGACCTCGAGCTCCTGGCGCATGTCAACGCGGCCGCTCAGGCCTTCGATCCGCCGCACCACGGAGGCCCTGCGGTCCTTGACCGGCATGAAGTCCGTAACGAGGACTTCCCCGGAGTCCGTCCGCCAGTGGGTCTGCAGGATGAAGGTGGAATCCAGGTAGGCCCGGTGCAGCACCCGTGCGCCCGGGCCGGAGGGAGCCACCACCCACCGGCCGTGGTCCTTGTTGCCGAGCAGGGCACCGAAGACGGAGGGCGAATCGAACCGTGGAAGGCAAAGCCAGTCAATACTTCCGTTCCGCGACACCAGGGCACCGGTGTGGAGGTCCGAAAGCAGGGCGTAGTCCTCAATTGGAGTGGCCATTGCACCACTCAACCACACGCTCCCGGCAGCAGCCTATGGGCCAGGCGCGCAGCCCTACGTCAGCTGTGCACCGGCATCGAGCCGGGAAAGAACCTCCCGCAGGCGTGCCGGATAGTTCGTCGTGAACTCGCGCACTCCCAGCGCGAAAGCGGCTGTGGCCTCCGCTTCGGTGTCCACGGTCCAGGCCCGTACGGTCCGGCCGGCGTCCACCCAGGCTGCTATCCGCTCGGGGTGGGCGCGCAGGTACTCCACACCCGGCCCGGCGATGCCGGCGCTGCCGTCCGAGACAAGCTGTTCGCCGGCGGCCAGGGCACCGTGCAGCATGCCGGCAGCATCCGATCCTGCAGGAAGCAGCGCCTCGGCTTCGGCCACAGCGGCGTCGTCGACGTCGGACAGCAGCTGGCACACGAACCCTGCCGGAACAATCTCCAGCAGGTACTGGACGGATTCGGGACTGAAGCTCATGAAGCTCACAGTGACCGATCCCAGCCGCGAGGTTTCGGGGTCCCAGCCGCGTGAGCGGAGCAACGCCAGGACGGTGTCTTCCAGCTCCAGACCGAAGGGACCCGGCTGCTTGAACTCTATGGCCAGCCCGATTTCCCGCTCGACGACGGCGAGAAGGTCCAGCAGGTCGGAGAGGGACAGCAGCTGCTCGGCCTCCGTTCCGAAACCTTCCGGCAGGACAACCCCCTTCCAGGCGCTGAAATCCAGCAGGCGCAGCTGGTCAAGGGTGATACCCGCGACGGCGCCGGTTCCGGATGACGTCCGGTCCACCGTGGAGTCATGGATGAGCACGGCCTGCCGGTCACTGCTGAGGTGGACGTCGCACTCCAGCCCGTCAGCGCCGTCGGCCAGCGCCTGGAGGTACGCGGCGCGGGTGTGCTCGGCATACTCGCCACTGGAACCCCGGTGGGCATAGATGAGGGATCGCATGCAGGACCTTCCGGTGCGCTGTTCAGGAACTGGATCCACCCTACGCGAGTTCCCCGGCAGTCCACGGGCGCTCCGGGCCCCGCCATGCGTGGCGCGCAGGGACCCGGTGCTGGTTAGATGGCAGTGCCGGTCCACACAGGTACGGCGGGAGAAACCCGGCGCCTGGACTTCGCAGGACCGCACCTAAGTTTTGGGAGTTGCCTGAATGTCCGCTTGCCTGACGTCCTTGAACCCTACGGCCCGGCGTGTTCCCCCGCCCGTGCAGTGCCGGTTTGTTCCGGAGGTGCGCCCATGAGCACGCCGCTGCTGGAAAAGGATGCCGTCAAAGCCGCTGCCCTGCGGCGGATGAAGCTTGTGGCCACCGGCCTGCTGGTGATCCTGGGCATCATTTTCGTTATCGCCTTCGCCCTCCAGGACCAGTACCCCTGGCTGCAGTACGTGCGTGCCGCAGCCGAAGGAGGCATGGTGGGTGCCCTGGCGGACTGGTTCGCGGTCACCGCTCTGTTCAAGCATCCCCTGGGCCTGAAAATCCCGCACACGGCCATCATTCCCCGCAACAAGGACCAGATCGGCGCCACGCTGGGGGACTTCGTGGAGGACAATTTCCTCTCGGACGAGGTCGTCGAAGCGAAACTGGCCTCGATCGGAGTTGCCGAACGTGCCGGGGCCTGGCTGTCCCGGCCCGAGAGCGCCGCGCGGGTGGCCGCTGAAGGGGCGGCGGCGATCCGCGGGCTCCTTCGGGTGCTCGACGACGAGGCAGTCCGGGAAGTCCTTGAGTCCATCTTCCGCAGGCATGTGGTTGACGTCCCGTGGGGGCCTCCGGTGGGACGGATGGCTGGGAAGGTATTCGACGAAGGGCACCACCATAAACTGGTGGACCTGCTTGTGGACAGCCTCACCGAATGGGTTGAACAGAATCCCCACATAGTTTCGCGGCTGGTGTCCGAACGCTCGCCGTCATGGGTTCCCGGGTTCCTGGACGACCTGGTCGGTGAGCGAGTCCAGGTAGAGCTCACCCGCTTCCTCGAAGCTGTGCAGGACGATCCGAACCACCAGGTGCGGCGGGCGCTCGATGATTACCTGCGCGGCCTGGCAAACGACCTGCAGCACGATCCGGAAGCCATGGCCAAGGCTGAGCGCATCAAGGAACAGGTGCTGGATGATCCGCGGGTGAAGGAACTGGTCACCCAGACATGGAGCACCATCAAGAACGCCCTCGCCGAGGCAGTCGACGATCCGGACAGCGAACTGACCACCAACTTCAAGTCAGCCGTGCAGGACTTCGGAACGCGGCTGGTCAGCGATCCGGAGCTGGCCGCCAAGGTCAACGCCTGGGTGGCTGATGCCGCGGGTTACCTGGTCCGCACCTACCGCAAGGACATTGCCGGCGTCATCACAGAAACAGTGGAACGCTGGGACGCCGAAGAGACCTCGGAAAAGATTGAACTGCAGGTCGGCAAGGACCTGCAGTTCATCCGCATCAACGGCACAGTGGTCGGCTCACTCGCCGGCTTGGCCATCTTTACCGTCGCGCACGCCATTTTCGGCTAGGCAGGCCGCTTGTCAGGGAGCGCCTGGATCTCCTCGGCAAGTTCTCCGGGAATGGAATGGGGTGCCTCGCCGAAGGCGCGGTGCGCCGCCTTAATGACGGACCGGCCCATCGTGTAGTTGCCGGCCCCGCCAATAACCGCGCCAACCCCCAGCGGCAGTGCCCGCCCAATGATGACGGATCCCTGGCGGGCAAGCATCTTCTTCATGAACTGGCGCCGGATTGTCGCACCGAGGCTGCCCAGCATCCCGGACGAAGCGCCGCCGAGGGCGTTGCCCCACGGCTGGCCCTTGCCGAGCTGCTGCATCATGGCAGTGCCCTCTTCGCCGAGCATGATGGCCATGACCATGGTCCGCGAGCGGTCGGGGTCCTGGAGCCGAATCCCGTGGATCTCAGCAACAGACTGGGCATAGAGGGCCGTGGCTTCGAGGAAGCCCACGGTCGCGGCCGCGGAGAGGCCCAGCGCAGCAGCAGTCCCTACCGCCGGGATCACGGCCGTTGCGCCAACTGCGGCTCCGCCTCCGGCAACGGCTGCGAGATAGTGGTGTTCCAGGATTTTCACGAGTTCCGCGGCGGACGCCTCGGGGTGCCTGCGCTGCAGCCTGCGGATGTTGGCAAGGACCAGCGGCCGCTGGACTTCCACGGCCCGTTCTATCCCCCGGGCAATGTGCGACTTGGGCCTGCCGTCACTGTCGAAGACGGCACCGCCGGCAAGCCGCAGTGCACTGTTGGTCTTGAAGCCCATGAACGCTCCTTACAATCGCCGATGTCCGCCCATCAGCCTACGCGAGCGGACTTAAAAGAGAACGGGCCCACGGAAGCAAATCCGTGGGCCCGTTTCCTGGCTGGGGGAAGAACCCGCAGCCGTGCCTCACTAAGCCCGAGCACCGCGCTTGGTGATCATGCCGTAAACCAGCAGGACGATCACGGAGCCGAGAATGGCTACGATCCACGTCTGGATCGAGAAGAATTCCTCAAGACCAATACCGAAGATTGCGTTACCGATGAAACCGCCCAGCAGGGCGCCAACGACACCGAGGACCATGGTGATGATCCATCCGCCGCCCTGGCGTCCCGGAAGCAGGGCCTTCGCAATGGCGCCTGCAATAAGTCCCAGAATAAGGAAAGCAATGATACCCATGTGAATACTCCTTGCTGTGTGAGTGACTAGTGAAAGTCCGCGCTGCCTGTGGGCAACGCTTTCCCTAAGCCTACTTCATAAGTAACCTTATGCGAACTCGAATCGGCCCAAAATGACCCCCAGCAAGAACATAACGCCTAGTCAGAGTGTTAATCAGGGACCTTATATTTTTTTGCGTCCCGCACGAATCTGTTCAGGAAAACCCCTATGTCGCGCACTTCCTCCACACCTATCCGGTGCCCCATGCCAAGGTAGGTGCGGGCGGTCAGGAAGGTATTGGCAGCCAGCCAGGATTCGGCTGCAAGCACGGCGTCGGGATGGATGACCCAGTCCTCGCGGTCCCTTCCCCAGAAGAAGGGAACCGGGTCCGCCAGGGGTTCGGCCATGGCGAGCAGTTCACTGGGAACCACGAACCCGGACAGGCCGACAACGCAGGTAAACGCCGTGGGCCTCAGCCTCAGGGCTGTCACCGCCATGGCCATCCCCTGCGAGAAGCCCAGCAGTGAGACGCCGCTGAACGTTCCCTGCTGCTGCAGTTCCGTAATGCTCGCCAGCACTGCAGATCCGGCCGACAGCACCTCGGCCGGATCCGATGCCAGCAGCGGGTCCAGCAGGAACCAACCGAAGCGCCCGCCGACGTCGAACGGGCCGCGGAGCGCAGCGCAGGTGATCCCTGCGGGCAGGCGGCCAAAGAGCTCGGCCATGGCGGCCTCGTCAGAACCGTACCCGTGCAGCATGACCAGCAGGTGGGTGCCGGCGCGGTCCTTTTCGGGGGCGGACCAGAGAACGTGGTGCATGCCTCCAAGACTAGGGCCGCCAGCGCGCTGCGGCGTTTGGGGACGCAGCGGACCGGCCTTCCGGGAAGCCATTGCAAATGGGTTGGACAGGAATCTACCGTTGCAGGACAGCGCATACCCGTGCGCCGCGGCCACTGATTACGGGGGCACATGTACTCAGCAACGAACCGGGGCGCCATTGTGACGCTCACCGCCAACCCGAGCCTTGACCGGACGATTGAACTCGCCGGAACCCTGGTGCGCGGGGCTGTCCAACGGGCCGCTGGCAGCCACGAGGAATCCGGCGGCAAGGGCGTGAACGTTTGCCGGGCACTGAAAGCGTCCGGCACTGACTGCATTGCGGTCCTCCCCGGCGATGACTCGGATCCCGTGATGGCCGGACTCCGTGCGGCGGACATTGACTACCGCAACCTCCCCATCGGTACCGCCCTGCGGGCGAACCTGACGCTGACCGAGCCGGACGGCACCACCACGAAGGTCAACCTGCCCGGGCCGGAGCTGGGCACCGCTTTGCAGGAGAGGCTTCTGGCCCTCACCGTGGATGCCTGCGCCGGCCCCGGGGATTCGCTGCCGGCAAGCTGGCTGGTGCTGGCCGGCTCGCTTCCGCCGGGTCTCCCGGCGGATTTTTACGCGGTCGCCGCCCGCGCCGTCCGCGAACGGTTCGGCGCCGGGGCACCACTGCTGGCCATCGATTCATCCGGTGCCCCCCTGCTGGGAGCGCTGCTCCACGATGCTGCCCCGGACCTGCTCAAGCCCAACGGGGAGGAGCTCTCCGAGGTCACCGGTATCTCCTCCGGTGAGGAACTCGAAGCCAATCCGCCCTTGGCGGCGAGCGCCGCCATGACACTGATCGAGCGCGGCGTCGGCGCTGTCCTGGCCACACTGGGCGCAAAGGGCGCCCTGCTGGTAACGCCCGCCGGCGCCTGGCTAGCTACCCGCCCGCCGGTGGCCGCGCGTTCCACGGTCGGCGCCGGTGACTCTTCGCTGGCCGGGTACCTCCTGGCGGCGACGGCGGGACAGGCGCCTCCTGACTGCCTGCGCCAAGCTGTCGCGCACGGAGCAGCAGCGGCATCCCTGCCTGGCTCCACCGTTCCCTCTCTGGAGCAGACCGAACCGGAGGCCGTGACGGTCAGTCCACTCGAACTGCATCCGGTTCCGCCCGTAACTCCGCGGGGCGGCCCTGCATCAACCATGCCTAAGGAGCAAGAGTGATGTCAGATTTGATCATTCCGGACCTGGTCACCCTCGATCAGGACCTGGGCACCACGCGTGAGCAAGTCATCCGCCACCTTGCCGAACAGGTCGCGGCCACCGGCCGGGCCACGAGTTTTGATGGACTCTTCACGGATGCGATGGCCCGTGAGCAGAAAACCGCCACGGGCGTACCGGGCGGGATAGCCATTCCACACTGTCGATCCGCCGCCGTCACCCAGGCGAGCCTGGCCATGGCTCGGTTGAAGCCACCGGTGGACTGGGGTGCCAAGGACGGCCCGGCGGACATCGTGTTCTTCATCGCCGCTCCTGAAGGCGCCGACCAGGAACACCTCCAGCTGCTGGCAAAACTTGCGCGGTCATTGATCAAGAAAGACTTCACCTCCGATCTTCGCAATGCGGCAACACCTCAGGACGTCGTGGAACTCGTGGACGGTGCACTGGGGCTGGGTCCGGCTCCACGGACAACTCCGGCTCCCCCCACCGGCTCCACGGATACCGGGTCCGGTGCATCCAGCGCAGACCATCCAGGCGGAGCATCCGGGGCGGCAGCTGCCGGAGGTGCTGCCGCAGGCGCCACCGCTGCAGGCGTAGGAGCCGGAGCCGGCTCGGAAAACCCCGCGGGGAACGTGAGCGGCGGCGGTGGAACCGCAACGGCAGGAGACGAACCGGCGTCGGCATCCGGTTCGAGGCCGGAAAGCCTCGTAGCAGTCACGGCCTGTCCCACAGGAATCGCCCATACCTACATGGCCGCGGATTCCCTGGCGGCAGCCGCAGCTGAACGCGGCATAGACCTGCAGGTCGAAACCCAGGGATCGGCCGGGTCCACCCCGTTGGACCCCGAGGTAATCAAGAACGCCTCGGCGGTGATTTTCGCCGTTGACGTGGATGTCCGGGATAAAGGCCGCTTCGGCGGGAAGCCTGTGGTCAGCGGCCCCGTCAAGCGGGGGATCGACGAGCCGGGCGTGATGATCGACGAAGCCCTGGCAGCCGCCAAGGACCCCAATTCCCGGAAGGTTTCCGGAGGCGGAGGCGGCGGCGAGGAGCGGGCGTCTTCGGGCGGAGAGAACTTCGGCGGACAGCTCAAACGGGCCCTGCTCACCGGCGTCAGCTACATGATCCCCTTCGTCGCCGGCGGCGGCCTGCTGATCGCCCTCGGGTTCCTGCTCGGCGGCTATGAACTCTCACTCTCTGACGACGCCGGGGTCGCCAACGGCGATAACATGCTGGACGGAACGGGCCTCTTCAACCTTCCGCCCGAGGGCCTGGTGGCCTATCTGGGAGCGGTTTTCTGGAAGATCGGCAACATCTCCCTCGCTTTCCTGGTGCCGGCGCTGGCCGGTTATATCGCCTATGCCCTGGCAGACCGCCCGGGCATCGCCCCCGGGTTCACGGCAGGCGCCGTTGCTGTGTTCATGGACGCAGGGTTCCTCGGCGGCATTGCCGGCGGCCTCCTTGCAGGTTATGTGGCCATGTGGGTGGGCCGCTGGAAGGTCCCAAGCTGGCTTCGCGGACTGATGCCGGTGGTTATCATTCCGCTCCTTGCCTCCCTCATAGCGTCCGGTCTGCTCCTACTGGTCCTTGGCGGACCGATCGCCGCGCTGACACTTGCCCTGAACGACTGGCTGTCCGGCCTGACCGGCGTCGCCGCTGTGGGGCTGGGCGTGATCCTGGGGCTGATGATGGGCGCCGACCTCGGCGGCCCGATCAACAAGGTGGCCTACGCCTTTGCAGTAGCGGGGCTGAGTGAGGGCGCCTTCGATAATCAGGCACCCTGGCAGATCATGGCCGCCGTTATGGCCGCCGGCATGGTTCCTCCGCTGGGCATGGCGCTGGCGACTGTGCTGGACAAGAGCCAGTTCAGCATGGCGCTCCGGGAGAACGGCAAGGCCGCCTGGCTGCTGGGCGCGGCGTTCATTTCGGAAGGCGCGATTCCCTTCGCCGCCTCCGATCCACTGCGGGTGATCCCCTCCACCATGCTGGGCGGAGCTACTGCCGGTGCGATCTGCATGGCCGCGGGAGTAACGTCGCAGGCACCCCACGGCGGGATCTTCGTCTTCTTTGCGATCGGGAACATCCTGATGTTCATCGTCGCAATCCTCGCCGGCATGGTCGTCAGCGCACTGGTCCTGGTCGGCCTGAAACGGGCAACATCGCCAAAGAACACAACGGAACCGATTGTTGCCTAGTAACCGCGTGACCCACAGAGAGGTACTTTAATGCGCACCATCAAGGGAATCGGAGTCAGCCCGGGCCGGGTGCTGGGCCCGTCTCTGCGGATGCCGCCGCCCGTCCCGGAACCGGATGCCGGCCTCAAGTTTGGCCCCGACAGTTCCGTGGACGGGGAAAAGGCACGCCTGAAGGACGCCGCGGACAACGTGCGCGAGGACCTCAAGCGCCGCTCTGCAGCGGCATCAGGCGATGCCAAAGCCGTCCTTGATGCGACCGCGATGATGGCAACGGACCCGATGCTCCTCAAGGCAGCCGGGAAGCACATCAACAACGGAATGGCTGCTGACCGTGCCATCTGGGAAGCAGGCCTGGAAGTCGCCTCCATGCTCCAGAGCCTGGGCGGGTACATGGCAGAGCGGACCCAGGACGTGCTGGACGTGCGTGCCCGCATCGTCGCCGAGCTGGACGGACTGCCGGCGCCCGGCATACCGGCGTCGGACGTACCCTTCATCCTGACCGCGGAGGAACTGGCACCGGCGGACACTGCGACGCTCGATCCGGCACTGGTGATCGGACTCGTCACCAGCGGCGGCGGCCCCCAGTCGCATACCGCCATCCTGGCCCGGTCCCTCGGCCTGCCTGCCGTGGTGGGAGCAGCGAGCGCGGATTCGATCGTTGACGGGGCAGAAATCTACCTGGACGGCGCCGCCGGGACAGTCGTCGTGAACCCCGGAGTTGCCGAACGCGAGGCAGCACAGAAGTACGCCTCACGGGGTTCCCTCCCAGCCTTCAACGGAGTGGGTACGACGTCGGACGGCCACCGCGTCCCCCTGCTCGCCAACGTGGGTTCAGGCAAGGATGCCGTGGCGGCAGCCGCGGCCGGGGCAGAAGGCGTGGGACTGCTGCGGACGGAGTTCTGTTTCCTCGGCCGCGACACCGAACCCAGCATTGACGAGCAGGTCGCTGCCTACGGCGCAGTTTTTGAGGCTTTCCCGGGCCGCAAGGTGGTGATCCGGACCCTGGACGCCGGGGCGGACAAGCCGCTGCCGTTCCTGACGGACGCCACCGAACCCAATCCGGCGCTTGGGGTCCGCGGCTTCCGTACGGACCGGTCCTCTCCCGGCGTCCTCACCAGGCAGCTGGAGGCGATTGCCGCGGCGGCCGGCTCCCATGAATCGGATGTCTGGGTGATGGCACCCATGATTTCCACCGCCGATGAAGCGGCCGACTTCGCGGTGATGTGCGGCGCCGCGGGGCTGGCAACGCCTGGCGTCATGATCGAAGTGCCTGCCGCTGCGATCATGTCCAGGGCGGTCCTGTCACGGGTGAAGTTTGCATCCCTGGGCACCAACGACCTGACGCAGTACACCATGGCCGCGGACCGGCAGCTCGGAACGCTGGCGTCCCTCAACGATCCCTGGCAGCCGGCTGTCCTGCAGCTCATTGCCGCTACCGTGGCCGGCGGTGCCGCGGCGGGTGAAGTGGACGGAGCTGTGCGCAACGTGGGGGTCTGCGGGGAAGCCGCCGCAGACCCGGCCCTCGCCGTCGTGCTGACCGGTCTGGGTGTGAACACGTTGTCCATGACTCCCCGTGCGCTCTCCACCGTGGGTGCGGTCCTGGCCTCAGTGACCCTCCCCCAGGCCCAGGAGCTGGCGGCACTGGCCCTGGCTGCCGAAACCGCAGCCGAGGGGCGTACCCAGGTGAGGCGCAAGCTTCCTCTCCTTGAGCAGCTCGGCTTGTAACGGCATTCCCGATCACCAAATGGAAGGACATACCAATGGCTGAACGCCAAGCAACCATCGCCAGCAGGGTGGGGCTGCATGCCCGCCCCGCCTCCCTCTTTGCGGAAGCAGCCGGGGCCCAGCCGGTGGAGGTAACGATCGCCATGGAAGGCGATCCTGCGGAAGAGGCAATGGACGCCTCGTCCATGCTTTCCCTCATGAGCCTGGGCGCGTCACACGGAGACGTGGTGGTCCTGCGGGCGGAGGGCGAGGGCGCGGACGCTGCGCTGGACGAGCTGGTCAAAATCCTGGAAACGGACCTGGACGCGCAGTAGCCTGCGCGTTAGCAGGACCGAAAAGGTGAAGCCAGCGGCTTTATGGGCCGCTGGCTTCATTAGCAACTTCACGCTGACCCCCCACAGGCAGCGGACGTTACATATTCATTAGTCTGGCATATGAGCATGAATATGTGAACAGAATTTGTGAAAATCAACTCACATTTCGGTAACTTTCAGCAAGCGGACTCGGCCGGGGCCGGAGCATCTGCCGGCGGTGTGACATCCACATGATGGCAAGACCCACGGTGACGAGGATGACCGCAGAAAAAGGCAGGAGCAGCATGAAGGCGCCGAGATCGGCGACGAGGGCAAAAGCCGTGAAGACCACGACGATGCCGAGCCCGGTACCCATGAGTCCCGCCCCGATCCGGTGCGGCAGGCGGTAGCGGGCATTGCGGGATACGGCGAGCGCCGGAGCACACACGCAAGCCGCGACGTAGGCCGGGTAGAGCCGGCCCAGCATGGCATAGACCTGCACGGAGACCTGCTCGTCATAGGCATACAGGCTTGTAGACGTGGCAGGCAGGTCACTGGCAACGAAGAATCCGACGGTCAGCGCAACGATGATACCCAGGACCACCAGTCCGATTGGCCCAATGATCAGCTTCTTCGCCCAGTCAGCATCAAAGGCTGCTGCTGCGCGCACGCCGAGGATGACGAAGACACCGTACAGCGCCATCCTCAGGAAGAGGTTGGCCACGTTGACGCCTCCCAGCAGCGGGTCAACAGCCGTATAGATTGCGGGCAGGCTCAATCCCACGGACACGGATATCAGCACCATGCACGCGAACATCATGCGATTGCGCCCCCGGATTGCATCCGGCAGGCGGAAAAGTGCGAAGAGGGAACTGATCCCAAAAGCCGTCATCTGGACGGCTACCCCTGCGGTCATCCCAAGTTCTCCAAAAGTGCGTGGTCATATTTTTCGTCTTGTTCGCGTTTCCGCAGAACTTTTGCAAGCGCATCCAGCCGGTCCCGCGCAAGGGTGACCAGTTCGACGTCGGACAGACCCGCGACAGCCTGCTCCCTGGCCCCCTCGGCCCAGCCGCCTTCTTCAGGCAACAGCACACCGGTGACAACCAGTCCGCTGGTGAGCGAAACGCCTGACAGGCGCGCCGCCTGGACTGCGACATCCGGCGACAGCCGTTCCGCGCTCAGCTGGGCAGAAATGTTCTGCGGGGCGATTCCCGTGGCGGCCGAGAGCCGCTGGCGCAGGTCCCCTGCATCGATGGCTTCGAACCACAGGCGCACCGAACCGGAGTACGGAAAAACACACGGTTCCAGCTGGGGGGTTGCTTCCGCCTCGGACGCAGCCCGCGACAGGAGGGTTCGCAGAATGCAGGGATAGGACACCTGGCTGATGAGCTCTGCATCGGTGGGCGCGCGGCGGCCTTCGGCCAGTCCCTCGAACTCGGGAAACGAAGACAGTGCGATAACCGGATCTTCGTGGAAGGCGCGCGCCACGCGCACCACGGTGTCTACCGACACCCTGCCGCGCACCAGCTGCTGCGCGAGGGTCGAGCGCTTGATTCCGGTCTTCCGGCAGAGGTCGCTCGTAGATTCCCCTGGCGCCACAGAGGTACGCCAATTCTGGAATGCCTTAGCGGCAACCCCCATTGCATCCCCCTGATTGGATTCTTCGAACAGGCATCAGTATACTGTGATGACTGGCTCCCCCCTCTGCGTTCCCCCCATATGCAGAGGCGGGAGCCAGCTCCAATTAACCGGGGCTTGCCGCCCGCCCGGGTTCCTACGCTGAACTTCCCGACGCTAACCGGCCCGCCGGCGGGCGGCAGCGCGCGCCTCTTCCCAGGCGTCCTCGAGCTGATCTACGGCGGAAGCGCAGAGCTGCAGCGCACCGTCACTCCCGGGCTCTGACTCAGCCGCCGCCTGCGCAGCCTCTGCCGCGGCGGCCGCCCGGGCAAGCCTGCTGGTCTCGGCTTCCCGCACATCCGAGATCCCCGGATACTCGCTGCCCTTCCAGGGATCGAGTTCGTAGGAGCTCCAGTCCAGCAGTACAGCCTGACGCCGCTGCGCCAGCGCTTCGATCCGGCTTTTCCACAGTTTCCTGCGGCGGGCGTCCAGCCTTCGCATATGTCTGCGCCGCAGCCACAACCATCCGGCTGCTGAGCCCGCCAGCACGGCCAGCCCGGTGACGGCGGCGGCACCCGAACCTGAGACCCCCGCCCACGCCACGGCGGCGACGGCAGTGAGCACACCCGTGAGGCCAACCCAGAAGAGCCGCTCACCGTCACCCCTCCGCAGTGCCGAATCCATGGCGGGAACACCGAAGAGGACGGCCGCGGCAGCCAGCAGGAGGGCGGGGAGGGCGGCCAGGAAGCCGTTATCCATGCCTGGCATCGGCGAAGTACTCCCTTCATGGTGCTGAATGGACGGGCTGAGCGGGCTGCGGACTGCGCGGCGGACAGCGCCGCAAAATACCAAGTATGCTGATAGACGATGTTTTCGGAACTCTGCTTCGTGAAAATCAAGCATTGCATGACGCCTCACACCTAAGGAACTACATGTTGGTACCTGCTCCGCGGGGAGAGCTCACCTCCGCACTCTTGGATGCCCTTCAGGCCGGCCCGGAGACTTCTCCGGACACGTACCGGAGGCTGGAGGCGACCACCCGTGACGTCCTCGCCGCGGCCGGGGACATCCTTCGGCACGACGATGTGCAGCTGGCATTGTTCTGCCTCTATGAACTCCACTACAGCGGCCTGGACGGCGTTGATCCGGACATGGAATGGCAGCCGGAGCTGATCAGGGTGCGGCGCTTGCTCGAAGCGGCCTTCGAGGCGGCCCTGCGTGAGGCAGTGCGCGTACCCGCCCTGCCCGCGCCCGAGGCAGAGCAGGTTGCCCAGGCCCTGTTCGCCATGGCCGCGGATGATGACGGACCAGGCGTTTCCCGGTTCATCGCCCGGCACGCGACCGAGGATCAGCTCCGGGAGTTCCTGGTTTTGCGCTCTGTCTACCAGCTGCGGGAAGCGGATCCCCACAGCTGGGCCATTCCCCGTCTGGCGGTTGGGCGGGCCAAGGCTGCGCTGGTGGAAATCCAGGCCGATGAATACGGCGGCGGCCGGCCGGAGCGGATGCATTCCCTGCTGTTCGCCCGCACCATGGAAGGCTTGGGACTGGATACGCGCTACGGCTACTACCTGGACCGCGTTTCCGCCCTGGTCCTGGCCTCGTCAAACGCCATGTCCCTCTTCGGCCTGAACCGGCGCCTGCGCGGCTCGATCGCCGGGCATCTGGCCGCTTTCGAGATGACCTCTTCAATTCCCAACTCGTTCTACGCCCGGGGATTCAAGCGTGCGGGCTACGGGGAGGACGTCACGTTCTACTTCGATGAGCACGTCGAAGCAGATGCTGTCCATGAGCAGATTGCCGCCCGGGACCTGGCCGGTGGACTTGCCGAAGCGGAGCCCGAACTCCTGGCGGACATCATTTTCGGCGCCTCGACCGTGCTGACGCTGGACGCCCTGCAGGGAGCGGAGCAGCTTGCCGCCTGGACCGAGGGCCGCTCGGCCCTGCGGGAGCTCCCGGGGCAAGCGTCCGGAGCCGCAGCAGCCCTCGCGGCCGATGCCGCCGCCGTCGGGGTCCCGGCGTGAGCGCCGCGCCGTCCAGCCCGGCCGCGACCATCAAAAGCACTGGAATCAGGGTCGTGGCAGTCGGCGGGGACAGCGCAGACCCGGCCGCCGTGAGCCTGACATCCTGCCCCGGAGGGCCGCTGCTGGTACGCGGAGACTTCGAGGTGCAGGCCGACGACGGAACGGTCATTCCGAAGAACCGGGAAACCGTGGCCTTGTGCCGCTGCACCGGGTCCAAGATCAAGCCGTGGTGCGACGGCACCCATAAGCTCCTCAAGCGCCCGGCGGCAGAGACTGAGGCATAGCGCGCGCGGTGGACAAACGGAGGACAAAGCAAGAAGCACCCCGGTTCAGGTGAACCGGGGTGCTTCTTCGCCGTTCGGCGCAGGGTGGGCCCTGTGGGGCTCGAACCCACGACCCACGGATTAAAAGTCCGATGCTCTACCAACTGAGCTAAAGGCCCCCCGCCAACTGGCCGCGAAATGCTCCCGGCGCGTCGACTTTTCCACTTTATCGCACGGCTAACGAATCGTGGAATCCCCCGCACTCCAAGCAGGGCCAGGGTCCGGCGGGCGGCATTTCCGCTTGCCGGAAGCCGCCTCGATTCCCGGTTCCTGCGGGAGTATTCTCAAAACATGACTGAGTCGAATGCATCAGTTCCCCGTCACCACAAGCCAAAGCTCTACGCGCCCATGGACTTCGCCAATCACCCCGGCGGCGCAGATCCGGCCCGCGTTTCGGAAGCTGCCCATCTGGCCGCCCAGGCACTGGTCCACCATGGCAGGCAGAGCGATGATCCGGAGGTCACAAGGCGCCTGGTCGAGCTGGCTGACCAGCAAGGCCTGGAAGCCATTGCCGAGATTTGGGCCACGAGTCCGGCACGGTCGCTTCCGGGCGCGCTCTGGCGCCTGTACGCACTGAGGGCCGCGGTCCAGCAGAATCCGGAGCGGGTTGCGTCCTACTATGCGGCCGGCAAGGAAGCCGCGCAGGTGTCCAAGGTCGTGGCAGGCGTCGCCGAGCCCCTGGGCGCTGACGAAGTACGGGCCATGGCCGACACGATTCTCTCCGGTGCCTTCGAGGGAGATTTCGACGTCGCCCTGGAACGCTTCGCCGCTTTCTGCCGTGTTGTGGCCCTCGGTGAAACGCATCACGCGGACTCCACTGAGACGGCCAACAGCGAGCGCGCCACCGAGCTGACCCGCAACGCCCGGCAGCTGGTTTTGACTGCTGAGGACCTGGAACATTCTGCTGAGGCGTGGCGCCGCGGCGAGCTGGACTGACCAACGATCCGCTGCTCCGTGCCTGTGGATAGCGCAGTTGACATCGGAGACAGGGAGTAGAAAACTGAAACTGGTGTCGGACCGCGGAACCCCCGGGCTTCAACTTAGAGCCGCTTCGAGCGGCCTTCCGCCGAGAGGCGCTCCCGGTTCGGCACCGTTACTCTTTCCTCCATCGGATATTCTTACCGGTGTGACGACCCCCCAGCAGCTCAGGTCCACCCGATGAAGCTCCGCCTTTTCCCGCAGGAGAATGCAGGCCTGGACCTGCTGTCCCGGATGGCGTCGCAGGCAGTGCGCGGTACGGCCACCCTGTCCGAGGCACTTGGCGCCGAGCCGGCGGAGTTTCCCCGGCTGGCCGAGGAGCTGCACGCGCTGGAAGCGGAGACAACCGAGCTCCATTTCGCACTCATGACGCAGATGCGGACCAGCTTCATTAATCCCCTCCCCCGCGAAGACCTGTACGACCTTTCCCTGATTCTGCTGGCAGCAATGGAGCGGCTCGACAGCGCGGCGGAGATCATATCGCTCTACAAACTCACGAACATCTCCCGCAGGGCAGCCGAACAGCTCGAAGTCGTCGGCCGCCAGTCGGAGCTGACCGTTGCCGCCATGCGGACCCTCGCCTCGCTGGAGGACCTCGAGGACTACTGGATCGAGATGCTGCGCCTGAGCAAGCGCGTGGAACGCACCCACCGCATGTGGCTGGCGGAGCTCGCCCACGACCACAAAGCCCTGTCCTACATCCGCCACCGGGACCTAGCAGACCAGCTCGCGGCAGCGTCGAAGGAACTCCGCCGTGTGGGTACCTACGTGGGCAATATCCTGGTGCGGGAATCGTAGGTGACCACCGTCCTGCTCGTCGCCGTGATCGCCTTTGCGGGCTGCTACGCCTTCATCAACGGCTTCCACGACGTCTCCAACTCCGTTGCAGCCGCGGTCCGGACCCGGGCACTAACCCCGGGCACCGCCGTCGTCTCGGCGAGCATCTTCAATCTCCTGGGCGCGCTGATGAGTACCGCCCTGGCCTTGGTCCTGGCCGACCTGTTCATCAAGCTCCCCGCCGGCAGCAGTGGCCTGGGGATCCTCATAGCCGGCCTGGCAGCGGCCTGTGCGTGGGGTTTATGGACGTGGCTGCGCAGAATGCCCTCATCCTCTACCCACGCCCTTATAGGCGGCATTGTGGGTTCCGGAGCGGCATCAACGCTCATTGGCGGGCAGAGCATCTCCGAGTCATTCCGGGTGCTCTGGGACCAGATCGCGCTGCCCCTGCTGCTCTCCCCCGTGATTGCCTTTGTCCTGGCCTATCTGTTGGTGTATCCCGTGATGTGGCTGATGCGGTACAGCTCGCTGCGCCGGGGGGACGCCGGCAACCGGATTGCGCAGTCCGTGCTGTCCGCAGCGTTTTCACTGGGTCACGGCATGCAGGACGGGCAGCGGACCATGGCCGTGATTGTCCTGGGGCTGGTGGCTGCCGGCTACTCGACCGGCGGCGAAATCCCCTGGGGCGTGCAGCTGTTCGCCGGAGGCGCCCTTGCTGCGGGCGCACTGTTCGGTGGATGGCGGATCACCCATACCCTCGGCTACCGGCTGGTGCGCATTGATCCGCTGCGCGGCATGAGCGCCCAGGCCGTGGCCACGGGGATGCTCTTCCTGGGCGGACTGTGGCTGCACATTCCGCTCTCCAGCACCCAGACCATGACGTCCGCCGTTGTCGGTGCGGGAGCCAACCGCCGCTTTGCCGCGGTGCGCTTCATCCCGCTTCGCGAGATCCTGATCACCTGGCTGATCACTGCACCGGCCGCGGCCCTGCTGGGCGGAATCTTCTTCCTGGCGCTCAGTCCGCTCCTCTGAGGCCCGCCTCAAAAGCTCCGGATTACCCGAAGCGGCCCGAGACGTAATCCTCCGTGGCCTTCACTGACGGGTTGTTGAAGATCACCGTGGTGTCGTCGTACTCAATGAGTTTGCCGGGCTTGCCGGTGCCGGCGATGTTGAAGAACGCCGTCTTGTCCGAGACGCGTGCGGCCTGCTGCATGTTGTGCGTGACGATCACGACCGTGTAGTCGCTCTTGAGCTCCTCGATGAGGTCCTCGATGGCCAGCGTCGAGATGGGGTCCAGGGCCGAGCACGGCTCATCCATCAGGATCACCTCGGGTGAGACCGCAATGGCACGGGCAATGCACAGGCGCTGCTGCTGGCCGCCGGAGAGGCCCGAGCCGGGCTTGTTCAGCCGGTCCTTGACCTCGCGCCACAGGTTCGCGCCGGTGAGGGACTTCTCCACCAAATCATCGGCGTCGGACTTGGAGATCCGCTTGTTGTTCAGCTTCACGCCGGCCAGCACATTGTCGCGGATGGACATGGTGGGGAACGGATTCGGGCGCTGGAACACCATGCCGATGTGGCTTCGGACCGTCACGGGATCGACGCCGGGGCCGTAGAGGTTTTCGCCGTCGAGGAGGACTTCACCCTCGACGCGGGCACCGGGAAGGACTTCATGCATCCGGTTCAGCGTGCGCAGGAAGGTGGACTTGCCGCAGCCGGACGGACCGATGAATGCCGTCACCGAGCGCGGTTCCATCTTGATGCTGACGTCTTCGACGGCCAGGAAGTCGCCGTAGTAGACGTTGAGGCCCTTGACGTCGATTCGCTTGGACATGTGTTTCCTTCTGTTCTGTTCCGGTGGACATCCGTACGGATGTCCGGTGCCGCAGCAGCGGCCGGGTCGGTCTGGAGGTCAGCGGCCGGTCTTCGGCGCGAAGATTCGCGCGACCAGCCGTGCGGCGAGGTTCAGCAGCATGACCATCACGATCAGCAGCAGGGCGGCGGCCCAGGCACGCTGGGTACTCGGGTCGGTGTTCGTCGGTGAGGTCGGGCTCATCAGCTGCCGGTAGATGAAGGTCGGAAGGCTGGCCATCCATCCGGCAAACACGTTGAGGTTGATGGTGTTCACAAAGCCGGCCGTCACCAGCAGCGGTGCGGTCTCGCCAATAACGCGGGCTATCGCCAGGGTCACACCGGAGGCAATGCCGGAGATCGCAGTGGGCACCACGACCTTGAGGATGGTCCGCCATTTGCGCACACCCAGAGCGTAGGCGGCCTCGCGCAGTTCGTTCGGGACGATCTTGAGCATTTCTTCCGTCGAGCGCACCACCACGGGGATCATCAGGACGGACAGCGCGACGGCGGCGACGAAGCCGGTGCGGGTGCCGGGCCCGAACAGCAGGCCAAAGAAGGCGGCCGCGAACAGGCCCGCGACGATCGAGGGGATGCCGGTCATAACGTCGACAAAGAACGTGATGGCACGGGCAAGGGGTCCGCCCTTGCTGTACTCGACAAGGTAGACAGCGGTGAGCAGGCCGATCGGCACGGAGATGACCGTCGCCCACAGCGTGATCAGCAGGGTGCCCATGATCGCGTGGTAGGCACCGCCCAGGACCGGTCCCCCGGTCTCCACGGTGTTGTTGTCCACGGTGCCGGTCATGCCGCCCATGGAAGTAAACAGGAAGTCCGGGCTCAGGCCGGGGATCCCGCGCACCAGCACGGTGAAGATGACCGAGACCAGCGGGACCAGCGCCAGGATGAAGGCGCCGTAGATCAGGTTCGTGGCGAAGCGGTCCACAGCCCGTCGGCTGCCTTCCACGACGCGGGTGAGGATCGTTCCGGCAGCCACGAAAAGGACGGCGGAGAAGATCGCGAACGATGCGATGTGGAAGCCAAGGAGGGCGGAAAGCGCAGCACCCAGGATGACCGAGGCGGCCAGGACGGCCCACATGGCATAGCCCGGCAGCTGGTTCTTGGTCAGTGATGACGAGCGGGTCAAAGTGGTGTCAATCATCAGTTGGCTCCCGAGAATTCTTTGTGGCGGCTGATGATCCAGCGGGCAATGACGTTCACGATCAGCGTGATCACGAAGAGGACCAGGCCGGCGGCGATCAGCTCAGAGAGGCGCAGGCCGTACGCCTCGGGGAAGTTCAGTGCGATTTCCGCGGCGATCGTCTGGTTGCCTGGCCGGATCAGGCTGGCGATGAGGCCGCCGGAGGACAGCACCAGGGCCACGGCCATGGTCTCGCCGAGGGCGCGGCCCAGCCCCAGCATCACGGCGCTGATAATGCCCGGACGCGCGAAGGGGAAGACGGACATGCGGATCATTTCCCAGCGGGTGGCTCCCATGGCCAGGGCAGCTTCCTCATGGAGCTTGGGCGTCTGCAGGAAGATCTCCCGGCTCAGCGAGGTGATGATTGGCAGGACCATGACTGCGAGGACAATGCCCGCGGTGAGCATGGTCTTGCCGGTCTGGCTCGCGGGTCCGGCGAAGAGGGGGAACCAGCCTGCATTATCGGCAAGCCAGTTGTACGGGCCCACGAGTGCGGGCGCCAGCACGGTCATGCCCCACGCTCCGTAGACCACTGACGGAATGGCGGCCAGCAGGTCCACGACGTAGCCCAGGGTTTGGGCGAGCCTGCGCGGCGCATAGTGGGAGATAAAGAGGGCGACGCCGATTCCCACGGGTGTTGCAATCAGCAGTGCGATGGTGGCGGCAATGACCGTGCCGATCACCAGCGGGAAGATGTAGGCCAGGAAACCCGACCCGCCGGAGATGTCGGATGAGGATGCGGTGAAGGTGGGGAGTGCCTGCCACAGCAGGAACGCTGCGACGGCGAACAGGACAGTCAGGATGAGGCATCCTGCCAGGAGCGTGATGCCGGAGAAGACTTTGTCCCCCGCGCGCCCGGCACCGCCGGTGCCCTGTATTGACTTGCTTGACACTGCACAACCCTTCGAACTTTGTTGGCACTTTTGCATTACGTTGTGGACAAGACACCGCACTCGCCAGTTTTCACTGTCCATCGATGAGATTCAAGCTGGGCCCGGACCGGGCGAATGCCCCGCGCTGCGCCCGCGGCGCGGCGCGGGGACTTGTCCTTCAGCTCTTAGTTTGGGGAAGCAACCTTTATGGAATCGAGTGCTTTCGAAGCCTGTTCCTGCAGGTTAGCGGACATCGGGGCATTGCCTGCGGCGCCGGCCGCGGCTGCCTGGCCGTCAGGGCTGACCACGTAGTGGCCAAAAGCCTTCACCAAGTCCACAGTTTCCTGGTCCTCATACGCGGTGCAGTAGAGGTGGTAGGAGACCAACACCACAGGGTAGGCGCCGGATTCAGTGGTGTCCCGGGCAAGCTCCATGGCCATGTCCAGTTCCGGACGCGCCTCTCCCTCCACCGGTGTCGACGCGTCCACGGCCTTCGCCGCCGCATCGGCGGTGTAGGCAACGTAGTCATCGCCCACCTTCACGGCTACCGTACCCATGGTTCCGACGGCGGAGGCGTCCGCGTAGGTAATGGCCCCTTCGGTAGAGCTGGCTGCGGATACGACGCCGCTGGTGCCCTGGGCGTTTTCCTGGCCGCTGAGCCCGGCCGGCCATTCGCCGTCGGGCTCATCGGTCCAGACCGACGGAGCCGCGGCCGCCAGGAATTCGGTGAAGTTCTCCGTGGTTCCCGACTCGTCCGAGCGGTGAATCACCGTGATGGCGGTGGCGGGCAGTTCCGTGCCCTCGTTCTGGCCGGCGATGGCTGGATCGTTCCACGCGTTGATCTCGCCGCGGAAAATCCCGGCGATGGTGTCAGCGTCGAGGTTCAGTTCCTCCACGGCCTCCAGGTTGAACGCGATGGCGATGGGGGAAATGTAGGCGGGAATGTGGAGCGCACCGTCTGGACCGCAGACTTCCAGGGACGATTCGGCTTCCTCGTCCGAGAGGTAGGCGTCCGTTCCCGCGAACTGCGCTCCTCCTGCCAGCAGGGCTTCGCGGCCGGCTCCGGAGCCGTCCGGTGAGTACTGGACCGAGGCGGCGGGGTTGGCAGCATTGAACCCCGCAATCCAGGCATCCATGGCAGCAGCCTGCGAACTGGCTCCGGCCCCGGTCAGCGTTCCGGAGACGGTCGAAGCGGAGGCTGTTGCGTCTGTGCCGGCTGCAGCGCCGGTGGCATTGTCGGAGCCGCAGGCAGCCAGGGCCAGTGCAGTTGCCGAAAGAACGGCCGCAGTGCGGCCCAAACTCCATACCTTCACGTTGATGTTCCCTTTCAAGGGTGTGGTGGCATTTCTGGCGCGAAGAGCGCCGGGGGACCGTGTTCCTGGGCGGCTTTCCCCGTCCCGCAACTGAGCGTGCCCGTCCAAAGTGAACAAAAAGTGAACTGGGCCCAAGCACTGGGGGAATTCCGTCAGCACCCGCGAATATCCGCTTGTGCGCGGACGGTCCGGAAGTAAGCGGACCTGGGTCCAGCGGACGGCCTGCCGGCCATACCGGCCCGCCGGGTCGGCAGCATCGGCGGCGCCGCCCTAGACTAATCCCATGCCAGCCCGTGACCGTATCGCCGCCAGCCGCGGGTTCCTGCGGGACCGGTTCCGGGTAGGGGTGAAGCGCAGCGGAGCGTCGGTCATCCCCGCACTGCAGATGACTATCTGCGCGGTGGGTGCCTATGCCTTTGCTGAATATGTCCTCGGCCACGAAGGTCCGCTGTTCGCGGCGACCGCAGCCCTGATCTCGCTGGGCTTTTCCCGGGAACCCCGGACCCGCCGGGTGCTGGAGGTCGGAATCGGCTGCACGCTGGGCATCACCATCGGCGAGGTGCTGCTCCACGTCCTGGGCACCGGTCTCTGGCAAGCCGCGATCGTGCTGTTTGTTTCCCTGATGCTGGCCCGTTTCCTGGACCGCGGAGTCATTTTTACTACCCAGCTGGGACTGCAGTCCCTGCTCGTGGTGCTGCTTCCGGCGCCCGACGGCGGTGTCTTCACCCGCAGCATCGACGCAGTGGTGGGCGGCATCTTCGCCCTGATTGTCACCATGCTGGCGCCGCGCGACCCGCGGCGCGAACCAAAATCCAACATCCGGGAGCTGCTGAGCGAACTCTCCGCCGTGCTGCGCCAGACCGCCGACGCACTGGTCCGCAGCGACTCGACCCTGGCCTGGCATGCATTGGTCCGGGCCAGGAACACCCAGCCGCAGCTGGACCTGCTGGCCCGCAGTATCCGCGACGCCCGCGAAGTCGCGAGGATTTCGCCGGCCTACCGGCGGTACCTCGCCGAGCTGGGCGATCTGCGCGGATCCGTCAGCTACCTGGACCTGGCGATCCGCAACAGCCGGGTCTTCGCCCGCCGGACCACCTCCGTCATTAACCACGCAGCGCTTTCGGATTCCGCCCTGGAGAAAGTCTCCGAAGTCATCAATGACACAGCGGACGCCGTCGATGTGCTGGCCCGCGCCCTGGGCGGCGGGGAATCCGCAGCAATGCGCGAACGCCATCTGCGCCAGGCCCGCAACGAACTTGCCGCCGTCGCCTCCCGGCTGCACCCCGCGCACCTGGAGGTCACCGATCTCTACGGCGATGCCCTGGTGATGCTCTTCCGGCCGCTGGTGGTCGATCTCCTCGAAGCCACCGGCCTGCCGCACGAAGAAGCAGTCAGTTACCTTTCCGAGGTCTAACCTGCCGGCGGCATGCGGCCTGCGTGGCCGCCGGTGTCAGTGCCGCCGGATAGCCTGTTGGCATGGCCACCAAGACTTCCCGGGCAAAAACTGCCAACTACCGTTGCACCGAATGCGGCTGGACCGCCGTGAAATGGGTGGGCCGGTGCGGTGAGTGCCAGGCCTGGGGAACAGTGGAAGAAGCCGGGGAAGTCCTGGCCCGGACTACGCCGGCGGCAACAGTCGCCCGCCCGGCGCAGCGGATCGCCGACGTCGACGCCACCACTGCCGCCTACCAGCCCACGGGGGTGGGAGAGCTGGACCGCGTGCTGGGCGGCGGCCTCGTCCCCGGCGCCGTCATCCTGCTGGCAGGGGAACCGGGTGTCGGCAAGTCCACACTGCTGCTGGATGTCGCCGCACGGGTAGCCGGGCAGGGCAAGGACGTTCTCTACGTCACCGGCGAAGAATCCACCGCGCAGGTCAAGCTGCGTGCTGAACGGATTGGCGCCGTGTCCCAGACCCTTTATCTCAGCGCCGAGACCGACCTGGGCCAGGCGCTCGGACAGGTCGAACAGGTCAAGCCTGCCCTGCTGATCGTGGATTCGGTGCAGACGCTGAGCAGCTCCGCGGTGGACGGCAGTGCCGGCGGCGTCAGCCAGGTCCGCGAGGTCGCGGCGTCGCTCATCAACGCGGCCAAGACCAGGAACATGACCACCCTGCTGGTCGGCCACGTCACCAAGGACGGTTCCATCGCCGGCCCCCGGCTGCTGGAACACCTGGTGGATGTGGTCTGCCAGTTCGACGGCGACCGCCACTCACGCCTCCGGCTGGTCCGCGCGGTGAAGAACCGCTACGGCCCGACGGATGAGGTGGGCTGCTTCGATCTCACCGAAGACGGCATCGAAGGACTGGCAGACCCGTCCGGACTGTTCGTTTCGCGCACCAAGGAACCAGTGTCCGGAACCTGCATCACGGTCACCCTGGAAGGGCGGCGTCCGCTCGTTGCCGAGGTCCAGGCCCTGCTGGCTGAAACCGGAAACGCCCAGGCCCGCCGGGCCACGAGCGGCCTGGACTCGGCCCGCGTGGCCATGCTCCTTGCCGTGCTGCAGCAGCGCGCCTCCATGAACCTCGCCAAGGACGACAGCTACGTGGCCACCGTTGGCGGCGTGAAGCTGTCCGAACCGGCGACCGACCTCGCCGTCGCCCTGGCTGTTGCATCAGCCAAGATGAACAAGCCGCTTCCTGCCCGGCTCATCGCTTTCGGGGAGGTTGGCCTGGCCGGGGAGGTCCGTCCGATTCCCGGCATAGCCCGCAGGGTGCAGGAAGCCGAACGGCTGGGGTTCAGCCATGCCGTGGTTCCGGCTTCACCCAACGGTCCGGGCCAGGTTCCGGCCGGCTTCAAGGTTCGTGAGGTCACTACGCTCTCCGAGGCCCTGGAACTGCTCTTCTAGGGCGCGCCGGTTCCGCCAGTGACCGATTTCGCTGTCATACTGCGGGAACAATGAGGCCAATGTGGCCCGTTGTCGCATTACTATGGTGAAGTGTCTGCGCACCCCACGCCCAGAACGCCCGTGGGCCGGACTGGCCGGAAGGAAGTGACGATGGCACGCAGCCCTGAGGATGCACTAAAAGCCACTCTGGCCAGAGTGGCGCCCGGAACCGCCCTCCGCGACGGTTTGGAGCGGATCCTCCGCGGCCGGACCGGCGCGCTGATTGTCCTTGGCTTCGACCGCACTGTGGACTCCATCTGCTCCGGCGGCTTCGACATCGGCATTGAGTTCTCCTCCACCCGTCTGCGTGAGCTGGCCAAGATGGACGGTGCGATCGTCTGTGACCGGGACGGGGCAAACATCCTGCGCGCCGCTGTGCAGCTGGTGCCGGACCACACCATTGAGACGCACGAGTCCGGAACCCGCCACCGCACGGCAGAACGCGTCGCCATCCAGACCGGCTTCCCTGTGATTTCGGTCAGCCAGTCGATGCAGATCATCCAGCTCTACGTCGGGGGCCTGCGCCACGTCCTGGAGGGTTCAGAACCCGTCCTGGCGCGCGCCAACCAGGCCCTGGCCACCCTGGAGCGCTACCGCACCCGCCTGGACCAGGTGACCAACTCCCTCTCCGCACTGGAGATTGAGGCGATGGTGACTGTACGCGACGTCGCCGTCACCCTCCAGCGCCAGGAAATGGTGCGCCGGATCTCCGAGGAGATCTCGCAGTACGTGCTTGAACTGGGAGTCGACGGGCGCCTGCTCTCCCTCCAGCTCGAAGAGCTCACCACCGGCCTGGGCCCCGGAAGCGAAATGATTGTCCGCGACTACGCCGATATCAGCAGCACTCCGGGCAATGTGGATGAGCAGGTCGCAACGCTGCAGAACCTCAGCTCTTCCGACATGGTGGACCTGGGCAAGATCGCTGCCGTAGTTGGTTTCCAGCCCGGCCAGGACTCCCTCGAAGCAGTGGTCCAGCCCCGCGGCTACCGCCTCCTGAGCAACATCAAGAGCGTTCCGCCAGCTGTCTCGAACCGCTTAGTGGACCACTTCAGCGGCCTGCAGAACCTCATGGCCGCCAACATCGAGGATCTGATGCAGGTTGACGGCATCGGCGAACAGCGGGCCCGGACCGTGCGCGAAGGACTTTCCCGGATAGCGGAGACCAGCCTGCTCGACCGGTTTATGTAATCCCGCCGGCGCGCCGGCCCTCAATCCAGCTGGAAGACAGCTTTCTCGCTGGTTTTCCCGCCCAGGCTCGCCGTGAACACGTACCACCCGGGGTTGGGGTTGCTGGCTACGGCCGTGCAGCCGGGAGCCGAACGCAGCCGTTCCCACGTGAAGTTGGCTGTCTCGGTGGCACCCGCAGCGAACTCCTTCACCAGGTCTTCGCCGCCGTCCTGGCAGTCCACCGAGGAGAAGATGCGGTCCGAACCGCTGGTAACCGTGAACTCCATTTGCGTGGTGCCCACATTGATCTCGCAGGGCTCCGGACCCGTATTCGTCACTTTGAGGCTCAGTACCGGATTCACCCCGGCGGCATAGACCTGCGCGTCAGTGGCTGCTTCAACCTTGACCGCCGAGTCCGGACAGGCGGGATCCGCGTCGGCCTCGTCTTCGGCAGGTGCCTCCGGCTCTTCCGCGGCCTTGCCGCCGTCGTCCTCCGAAGCTGACGGCGAAGCACTCGGCGCGGACTGGAAAGGTTCCGCGGCATCCGCGTTGTTGGGACCGGCGAGGGCCCCCGCGAGCGCTGTGGCTGCCCAGGCGCCGCCCGCTACGACGAGCAGCAGGGCAAGGAGGAGCACCAGGCGCCGCCTGCGGTAGACAGCCTTGCTGGGACGCGCAGGCGTACGGGAGCCGCTGCCGCCGCGCGGCTTGGCCTTCGCGCCGGCAGTGCCTCCACGGCCCGGCTTGCCCTGGGGCTTTTTTCCCGCCATGTGTTAAGGCTAGGGAGGCGGCGGCGGATTACTGCGCACACCACGCCGGTCAGTAGAGTATTGGTGGTCAGACAGAGGGAGCAGCGGATGGAACCGGAGCACAAACGGCAGCTCCATGCCCGCATCAACGGCTGGTTCGCCGAAAATGCCCGCGACCTTCCCTGGCGCGACCCGGAGTGCAGCCCATGGGGCATCCTGGTCAGCGAGGTCATGCTCCAGCAGACGCCCGTAGGGCGTGTCCTGCCGGTGTGGCGGGAGTGGATGGAGCGCTGGCCCGAGCCTTCCTCCCTAGCGGCTGAACCCAGCGGCGAGGCTGTCCGCGCGTGGGGGCGGCTGGGATATCCGCGCCGGGCGCTGCGCCTTCATGCAGCCGCCACGGCGATCACGGAAACACACGGCGGCAAGGTCCCGGATACCCATGCCGCCCTGCTCACCCTTCCCGGCGTCGGGGACTACACCGCCGCCGCCGTCGCGTCCTTCGCGTTTGGACGCCGGGAAACCGTAGTGGATACGAATATCCGCCGTGTCCATGCCCGGCTGGTCACCGGCAACGCCCTTCCTTCCCCGTCCCTGACAGCTGCGGAAATGCGGCTCGCCGTCTCGCTGCTTCCCGACGACGGCGCTGAAGCTGTCGCCTGGAACGCGTCGGTGATGGAGCTGGGAGCCATGGTCTGCACCGCCCGCACTCCCCGCTGCGAAGAGTGCCCCGTGCTGAGTAACTGCGCCTGGGTGCATGCCGGACGTCCGGAGCCGCATTACGTCCCCAAAGGCCAGGCGTGGCACGGGACCGACCGCCAGGTAAGAGGCGCCATCATGGCGGTCCTGCGGCATGCAGAGGGTCCGGTGCGGCGCGAACTGCTGCTCACCGGGCCGGTGGATCTGGAAGCTCCCGCCGCAGATTCCTCCTTGAGCCCGCTGGGGGCACTGCATGCGCTTTCCGCGCCGCAGGAACAGCTGGAACGCGCCCTGGCAGGTTTGCTGCGCGACGGATTGGCAGAGCTTTCTGACGCGGGTATCCGGCTGCCGGCGTAGGGGTCCGGCTTCCTAAATCTCACCGAACCCGTTGCGGACCTCAAGTCCGAGCATCTCGATGGCCCGCTCGGCGTCCGGACCATGCGCCGAAACCGTCAGGGTGTCGCCCGCTTTCAGCCCCAGCGTCATCAGCATCATCACGGATTTACCGTCGACGCCGTTGATGGTGATCTCCGCGTCCAGGTCCGCCATTGCCTGCGCCACGGCCGCTGCCGGCCGTGCATGCAGGCCCATCGGGTTGATCAGTTCCCAGGAGGCTTCCTGCACCCCGGTGTCGTCCTGGTCTATGTCGTCCAGCGTGCCGGCAGGCGCCTGGCCGCTGTCCTGCGGCGGGGTGGCCGCGGCCCCGGCCATGGAGGCCGCGGTGGCCTCGGCATCCCGGATCACCGTTTCCAGCGTCTGACCGGTCTGGGCAGCCACTGCCGCCGCCACCGCGCCTTCGACCAGCGGAGCGTCAGCCAGGCGCACTCTCTCCGCCTGCTCGGGATCCAGGAACTCCAGGGCCATTTCCGTGGTCATGACCGCAGACCCCAGGTCCGCCAGGATGGCTGCTCCTGCTCCGCCGTCGGCCCGGGCTATGCCTGCCGTAATCTTCTCCAGGCTGGTGCCAATCCCGCCGTCATCCGTTCCGCCCGCCGCAATGATGGCCACGTCCGGCGCCATCTGTCCGGCAAGGTCGCAGACGCCCTCAGCGAGCTTCTCACTGTGGGAGACGATGACCAGCCCTACCTTCATGCCTGCTCCCCCGCCGCGCGCGCAGCAGCTTCGAGGATGAGCGCCGTCGAGGCGGCACCGGGATCAAGGTGCCCGGCGCTGCGCTCACCGAGATAGCTGGCCCGGCCCTTCCGGGCGATGAGCGGTTCGGTGCCGGCCAGTCCCGCCTCGGCCGCGTTGGCGGCTGCCTCCAGAGCCTCCGGACCGCTGGCCTCTGCTGAGGCGGCGGTCTGCGCAGCTTCCACCGCCGGCGAAAAAGCGTCCACCATGGTCTTGTCCCCGGGCTCGGCCTTTCCCCGGCTCACGATGCCGTCGCGCGCCGCTGCAAGGAAAGCTGCGACGTCGTCGGCGGTCAGGGTGTCCTTCCCGGCCACGGCCGCAGCTCCGCGCAGGAATGCCGTGCCGTAGAGGGGCCCGGCAGCGCCGCCCACTTTGGACATGAGCGTCATGGCGGCGGTCTTGAAGACGTCCGCCGGCGTGGCCGGCACCCCGTCAGCGTCGAGCTTCTCGACGATGGCACTGAAGCCCCGGTCCATGTTCTCGCCGTGGTCGGCGTCGCCGATCGCCCGGTCCAGGTCGATCAGCCGCTGCCGGTTGTCCGAGAGGGACACGGCCGCGTCCCGCATCCATGCTGCAGCCCACTGGGCATCGAGTTCCATTCCTACGCTCCCCACCGCAGGGCCGCGGTATGAACCGGTGAGTCCCACAGATCGATCATGTCGTCGTCGAGTTTCAGCACCGTCACCGACGCGCCCTGCATTTCCAGGGCCGTGATGTAGTTGCCCACCAGGGACCGCTCCACCTGGATGCCCCGGTCCGCCAGGACCTTGGCCGCATGTCGGTACACGATGTAGAGCTCACTCAGCGGGGTGCCGCCCATCCCGTTGACGAAGAGCAGCACGCGCTCCCCCGAGCCGGTACCGAGATCCGAGAGGACCGGTTCGAGCAGCTGGTCCGTGATGGCGTCAGCATCGGCCATCGGCATGCGGCGGCGGCCGGGCTCGCCGTGGATTCCGACCCCCAGTTCGATTTCGTCCTCTGCCAGTTCAAAGCTCGGCTCCCCGGCGTGCGGAACGGTGCAGGCACTCAGGGCAACTCCCATGGACCGAACGTTGGCGTTGACACGTTCGGCAATGGCCGCCACTGAATCCAGGGAGTCTCCGCGTTCGGCCGCTGCACCCGCAATGCGCTCCAGCAGCACCGTCCCGCCAACCCCCCGCCGTCCGGCGGTATAAAGCGAATCCTCCACGGCGACGTCGTCATTGACCACCACCGTGCGGACCTGGATGTCCTCCATCTGGGCCAGCTCCGCTGCCGTCTCGAAATTGAGGATGTCCCCGGTGTAGTTCTTAACGATCAGCAGGACGCCTGCACCGGAGTCTGTCCCCGTGATGGCGGGAAGGATCTGGTCCGGTGTCGGGGACGTGAAGACGGCCCCGGGCACGGCGCCGTCCAGCATGCCTTTGCCGACATACCCGGCGTGGAGCGGTTCATGGCCGCTGCCCCCGCCGGAAACCAGGGCAACTTTGCCGCGCACGGGAGCATCAGCGCGCAGGACGTAGGCCGGATCTGTGTGTACCTTCACGATGTCGCCGTGGGCCTGCGCGAAACCCTCAAGGGATTCAGCGACCACCGAGCGGGGATCATTGATGAGTTTCTTCATTGTCCGAACTCTCCTTTGCCCACAAAACGGGGTAAGACCGGGACCGGCATCCATGCCGGCCCACGCCCGCTGACTGAGAGCCACACTACCGCGCTGCAGGGACGCTGCACAGGCTTGGAAACTTCCCCCCGAACGCACTGAAGGAAGGGCGTTATGCCCTTCCTTCAGTGTTCCCCGGCCAGCAGCGACAACAGCGACCGGGAGCGTAATGCGGGAGGTTATCCCGAGCGGACTATTTGCCCTTGAAAGCATCCTTGACGTGTTCGCCGGCCTGCTTCATGTTTGCCTTGGTCTGGTCTCCCTGACCTTCAGCCTCCATTCCGCGGTCGCCGGTGACCTTGCCGAGGCCTTCCTTGACCTTGCCGCCGATTTCTTCGCCCTTGTTCTGCATCTTGTCGTCTGCGCCCATAAGAGGTACCCGCTTTCTGATCGGCAAGCCGCCATTCCTGGTAAGGAAACTACCGCCTGCATTTGTGATGCTAAGTATGCTTAGCTTAGCGGTTCCAGGGCAGGGCGGCCAGTTATCCCGTCCGGTTCTTCTATGCGCGAACAGTGCGGATCATGCGCGTGTTACCGAGGGTATTCGGCTTCACCCGGGCCAGGTCAAGGAATTCAGCCACGCCTTCGTCATGGGAGCGCAGGAGTTCCGAATACACCTCAGGATCCACCGCGGACTGGTTTTCCATCACGACAAAGCCGTGGCGCTTAAAGAAGTCAACTTCAAAGGTGAGGCAGAAAACCCGTGTGACCCCAATTTCCGCGGCGTCCAAAAGCAGCTGCTCAAGAAGGATGTGCCCGACCCCGCGCCCCCGCCAGTCGCGGTGCGTTGCCAGCGTCCGAACCTCGGCCAGATCCTCCCACATCACATGCAGGGCACCACAGCCCACCACGTTGCCTGCAGCGTCCTCCGCGATCCGGAATTCCTGGAGCCCCTCGTAGTACGCGACCGCCTCTTTCGCGACCAGCACCCGCTCCTCAGCCAGCGGCGCCACCAATTCGCGGATCTTCCCGACGTCGGAGGTGCGGGCGCGGCGGACGGTGACCTGTGCTGTCTGTGAGGTAAGCGTCATTGGTTCAGTCTAGGACTTCTGCTTCGGGCTCTTTTGCCGGCGGGCAGTGAGGAAGACACAAAAAAGCCCCCGGGAATCCCGGGGGCTTCTTCGCTTTAGTGCCTTAGTTTGCGGTGCCTGCGTCGCCCACACCGGCTTCAATTGCCGAGGGGGCTTCTTCGATGGCACGGGGCGCACCATGTCCGGTGAAGGTGAACGTTGCTTCGTCTCCCTCGCCTTCCACGTCGACCGAAACCAGTTCGCCGGGCTTCAGGTCACCAAAGAGGATCTTCTCCGAGAGCTGGTCCTCAATCTCGCGCTGCATGGTGCGGCGCAGCGGCCGGGCACCCATCGCCGGATCGTAGCCGCGCGTTGCGAGCAGGACCTTGGCTGCCGGGGTGAGCTCGATGCTCATGCCCTTTTCTGCCAGGCGCTTGCCCAGGCGCTCCAGGAACAGGTCCACGATCTGGACGATCTCTTCCTGGGTCAGCTGCGGGAACACGACGGTGTCATCAACACGGTTGAGGAACTCGGGGCGGAAGTGCTGGCGCAGCTCTTCCGTAACCCGGGCACGCATCCGGTCGTAGCCGGTCTTCGTGTCGGTGCCGGACTGGAAGCCGGTCATGACGCCCTTGGAGATGTCCTTGGTGCCAAGGTTGGTCGTCATGATGATGATGGTGTTCTTGAAGTCCACCACCCGGCCCTGCGAGTCGGTCAGGCGGCCGTCTTCCAGGATCTGCAGCAGCGAGTTGAAGAGATCGGCGTGGGCCTTCTCAACCTCGTCGAACAAGACCACGGAGAACGGACGGCGGCGTACCTTTTCGGTCAGCTGTCCGCCTTCTTCGTAGCCGACGTATCCGGGAGGTGCACCGAACAGTCGCGAGACCGTGTGCTTCTCGGAGTACTCGGACATATCCAGCGTGATGAGTGCTTCTTCGTCTCCGAAGAGGAACTCAGCCAGTGCCTTGGCCAGCTCGGTCTTACCGACGCCGGTGGGACCGGCGAAGATGAACGAGCCGCCCGGGCGCTTCGGATCCTTCAGGCCGGCACGCGTACGGCGCATGGCCTGCGAGATCGACTTGATGGCCTGGTCCTGGCCGATGACCCGCTTGTGCAGCTCATCTTCCATCTTGAGCAGCCGCGTGGATTCTTCTTCGTTCAGCTTCACCACGGGGATGCCGGTCGAGTTGGCGAGAACCTCTGCGATCAGTTCCTCGTCGACCTCGGCAATGTCATCCAGGCCGCCGGACTTCCACTGGCGTTCCTTCTCTGCACGCTGGTCCTGGAGCTTCTGCTCCTTGTCCCGCAGCGAGGCAGCGCCTTCGAAGTCCTGCGCGTCGATCGCGGATTCCTTCTCCATCTTCAGGGCGGAGATGCGCTCGTCGATTTCCTTCAGCTCCGGCGGAGCCGTCATACGGCGGATACGCAGCCGGGCGCCGGCCTCATCGATCAGGTCGATGGCCTTGTCCGGCAGGAAGCGGTCACTGATGTAGCGTTCGGCGAGGGTCGCTGCCGAAGCCAGTGCGGCATCCGTGATGGAGACGCGGTGGTGGGCTTCGTAGCGGTCCCGCAGGCCCTTGAGGATTTCGATCGCGTGGGCAACAGATGGCTCGTTGACCTGGATCGGCTGGAAGCGGCGCTCAAGCGCTGCATCCTTCTCGATGTGCTTGCGGTACTCGTCGAGCGTGGTGGCACCAATGGTCTGCAGCTCACCGCGGGCCAGCATCGGCTTCAGGATCGAGGCTGCGTCGATGGCGCCTTCTGCGGCACCTGCGCCCACCAGGGTGTGGATCTCATCGATGAAGAGGATGATGTCGCCGCGGGTGCGGATTTCCTTGAGGACCTTCTTCAGGCGTTCCTCGAAGTCACCGCGGTAACGGGAGCCGGCCACCAGTGAACCGAGGTCCAGGGTGTAGAGCTGCTTGTCCTTGATGGTCTCAGGGACATCGCCGCGGACGATCGACTGCGCGAGGCCTTCGACGACGGCCGTCTTGCCGACGCCCGGCTCGCCGATCAGGACGGGGTTGTTCTTGGTGCGGCGCGAAAGCACCTGCATTACCCGTTCCATCTCGTGCTCGCGCCCGATGACCGGGTCAAGCTTTCCTTCACGCGCTGCCTGGGTGAGGTTCCGTCCGAACTGGTCCAGGACCACTGAACCCGCCGGCTGGCCTTCGGCCTGCTGGCCGCCGGCCGAGACCGGTTCCTTGCCCTGGTAGCCGGAGAGCAGCTGGATGACCTGCTGGCGGACGCGGTTCAGGTCGGCGCCAAGCTTGACGAGGACCTGCGCCGCAACGCCTTCGCCTTCACGGATGAGGCCGAGCAGGATGTGCTCGGTGCCAATGTAGTTGTGCCCAAGCTGCAGGGCTTCCCGCAGCGAGAGCTCAAGGACCTTCTTGGCCCGCGGGGTGAAGGGGATGTGGCCGGACGGAGCCTGCTGGCCCTGGCCGATGATCTCCTGCACCTGTTCGCGGACAGCACCCAGGGAGATACTCAGGGATTCAAGGGCCTTAGCGGCTACGCCTTCGCCCTCATGAATGAGCCCAAGCAGGATGTGCTCGGTCCCGATGTAGTTGTGGTTGAGCATGCGTGCCTCTTCTTGGGCAAGCACGACAACGCGACGGGCACGGTCGGTAAATCTTTCAAACATGAGGCACACTCCTAGCTAACGCGTAATTCGATGCTACGGCGCACGGCCCGGGTTAAGGGCCGTGTTCGCCATGGGCGTGACCTCTTGGGGGCAGTTAGCCCTGGGCTGCGCGGTAAGCCTCGATGATCTCGCTGTTGACGCGGCCCCGCTCCGAAACGGTGTAGCCGTTGCTGCGGGCCCATTCGCGGATCTGCGCAGCTTCGTTGCTCCGTGATGCGCCGGTGCCGCGGGGACGGCCGGTGCGTCCTCCGGTCTTGCGTCCGGCATCCACATAAGGCTTCAACGCCGCCCGCAGGTTCTTCGCATTGTCAGTTGAGAGGTCAATCTCGTACTGTGACCCATCCAGGCCGAAACGCACGGTTTCATCCGCACTTCCACCGTCAACATCATCAACCAGAATGATTTTTACCTTTTGCGCCATGTCAGGCTCCTATGCAGTACAAGCGGCGAATGTCGTTAAAATAACGGGACCGCTTTCGAGTATGACGCAATTGGCAATGACTCGTCAAAGCAGGGGAGGTAATTTTTTTACTTTTATTGTTTATCTGCTCCGCCGGCAGCATCATTCTTGGGTTCCGCTGCCAACTTGGCCCGTTCGGCCTCGCGTTCCGCTTCGGCGAGTGCTTTTCTCTCGGAACGGTCGGCGTTCAGTACTGCCTTCATGACGAAATAAAAGAGAGCTGCAACACAAATAGACGGCAGCAGGACTTCGACGTATTCCATCTTCTAACCCATTTCCGGCTTGAGCAGGGGAAACAGAATTGTTTCCCTGATTCCTGCGTTCGTGAAAAGCATCACCAAGCGGTCGATGCCCAGGCCGATGCCGCCCATGGGCGGAGCGCCGTACTCCAGCGCACGGAGAAAGTCCTCGTCCAGTGCCATGGCCTCATCATCCCCGGCAGCGGCACGGCGTGACTGTTCAGTCAGGCGCTCACGCTGGATGACCGGGTCGATCAGCTCGGAGAAGGCAGTTCCCCGCTCCATACCTCCGATGATCAAGTCCCAGGCTTCGATCAGGCGGGGATCCTCCCGGTGCGGGCGGGCCAGCGGCTGAGCCGAGGGAGGATAGTCGTACACAAAAGTCGGCTGCAGCAGTGTGGGCTCGACGATTTCACCAAAGAGCTCGATGACCAGCTTCTCGGCGTCCCACTTGGGATCGACCTTCACGCCGCGCTCTTCGGCGATGCGGCGCAGGGCCGCTGCGTCGGTGTCCGGAGTGATCTCCTCCCCCACGGCCTCGGACAGGCCGGGGTAGACGGAGAGCCAGCGCCACTCACCATCCAGGTCGATCACGCCTTCGGCAGTCTCGATCTGCCGGCTTCCGGCGGCATCCGCGGCGTTAAGGATGATCTCCTTGATCCGGTCCGCCATCACGTACTGGTCGGCGTAGGCCTCGTAGCACTCCAGGGTCGTGAACTCGGGGCTGTGCGTGGAATCGACGCCTTCGTTGCGGAAGATCCGGCCCAGCTCGTAAACGCGCTCGATGCCGCCGACTACGGCGCGCTTGAGGTAAAGCTCGGTGGCGATGCGCAGGGTCATCGGCTGATCGAACGCGTTGAGGTGCGTTTCAAACGGCCTCGCGGCGGCGCCGCCGTGGATGAGCTGGAGCATCGGGGTTTCGACCTCGACGTAGCCGTGGTCATGCAGCGTGTCGCGGACGGCACGGATGATCGCTGCCCGCTTGTAGACCATGTCCCGGGCTTCGTCCCGGACCATCAGGTCCACGTACCGCTGGCGGACACGGGTTTCCTCGTTCAGGCCGGCGTGCAGCACCGGGAGCGGCCGGAGGGCCTTGGAGGCCATGGACCAGGAGTCCGCCATCACAGACAGCTCACCGCGGCGGGAAGAAATCACTTCGCCGTGGATGAAGACATGGTCTCCGAGGTCCACGGTGGCTTTCCAGTCAGCCAGGGCTTCTTCGCCGATCGAGGCCAGCGAGAGCATGGCCTGCAGGCGCGTGCCGTCGCCTTCCTGAAGGGTGGCGAAGCACAGTTTTCCGGTGTTGCGGATGAACACCACACGGCCGGAGACACCGACGGTTTCGCCGCTGGCCTCGTCTGCCTGCAGGTGCCCGAACTTTTCCCGGACCTCGCGCAGCGAGTGCGTGCGTGCGACTCCTACGGGATAGGCTTCGTCACCGCGCTCGAGCAGCTTGGCGCGCTTTTCAGCGCGGATGCGCATCTGCTCGGAGGTGTCTGCTGCTTCGGGAACGGGATTAGAGGAGGTCACGGTCCTTAAGTCTACCCAGCCGTGCACGTGCGCCGGACCCGGAGCGGGCAGCACCGGTCCCTAGCCGCTAAGTTCCGCGTTGTCGATCAGGCGGATACTGCCCACCCGCGCCGCGACGAGCGCCAGCGCCGGGCCGGAAAGGGTGTCGGAGGGACCGGCGGGCAGTGCTGCCAGGGTCAGCGGATCCACGACCTCGAAATAGTCGAGTTCGACGCCGCTGCGCGATGTGATGAGTTCGACGGCGGCAGGCAGGTCCAGCGGCCGGCCCGCGGCTGCGCGTTCCTGCAGCTGGAAGAGCGCCTGCGAAAGCACCAGGGCGTCTTTGCGCTGTTCCGGGTCCAGGAAGACGTTGCGGCTGGACTCGGCCAGGCCGCCTTCGGCCCGGACAATCGGCACGGGAAAGACCTGCACCGGGAAGTTCAAATCAGCAACCATGCGCCGGATGAGGGCCACCTGCTGAGCGTCCTTCTGCCCGAAGTAGGCCCGGTACTCTGCTGGGACCGCCGGCTGGGCGCAGTGCAGCAGTTTTGCGACGACGGTGAGGACGCCGTCGAAATGGCCGGGCCGGAAGGCTCCTTCAAACCGGTTTCCCAGGTCGCCGGAGCTGACCCGGACCAGGGGCGCACCTCCGGGGTACATGGTTTCTTCCGCCGGCGCGAAGACGATGTCCACGCCCGCCTCCCCCAGCAGCGCGAGGTCCGCTTCCAGGGTTCTGGGGTAGCGGGCCAGGTCATCGGGATCGTCAAACTGGAGCGGGTTCACGAAGACGCTGGCGACGACGACGTCATTGTCTGCGCGGGCGGCCTGTGCCAGGGCCGCGTGGCCCTGGTGCAGGGCTCCCATGGTGGGAACCAGTCCGAGCGCGGGCCGGTCCTTGCCGGTCGCCTCGAGGAGTTCCGTGATTGCCTTGCTGAGCTCTGCTGGGGTTGTTGCCAGCCGGGGGTGGTTCACCGGGGTCCTTCGGGTTGGGATTTCAATACTTCTATGATGGCCTCTCCCTGGGCCTCGGTAAGAAGTCCGCGGGCAACTGCCCGCCGGGCTGTCGCGGTGGAGAGCGCCTGGTACGCCGCGACAAGGTCCGGAGCACCGCCGGAGCGCAGGGCAGCGGAGTGCGCGGCGACTGTTCCGGTGTCTCCCCGGGCTACGGGACCTGTCAGCGCATGCTCTCCAGACGCCAGCGCGTTCTCCAGCGATGCGCGCATCAGCGGTCCGAGCAGCCGTTCGGGCTGTTCCACGCCGAGGCCGCGCAGGAGTTCCGAGGACTGCGCGGCAATCGTCACCAGATGGTTCGAGGCGTGGGCCAGGGCTGCGTGGTACTGCACCCTGTCGGCTTCATCGATAACCACGGGCTCGGCACCCATTTCCACGACAAGGGCCTGGGCGATGGGCAGGACGGCGGTCGGGGCCGTCACGCCGAAGGAGCAGTCCGCCAGGCGGGAGAGGTCCAGGCTCATGCCGGTGAACGTCATGGCCGGGTGGATCGCCAGCGGAATCGCACCCGCCCGCCGCGCCGGTTCCAGGACTGCCGTGCCGAAGCGTCCGGACGTGTGTGCCACGAGTTGGCCTGCCTGCCAGGCACCTGTTGCGGCGAGGCCCGAGACCAGCGGCTCCAGGGCGTCGTCGGGCACGGCAAGCAGCACGAGTTCCGCGCGCTCGACAATGTCTGGAATCTCCAGGACGGGAACACCCGGCAGAAGGTTCTCCGCCCGTTCCCTGCTCGCATCGGAAACGGCCGAAACGCCTACTATGGCGTGCTCGGCGGCCCGCAGCGCGGCTCCCAGGACGGCGCCGACCTTGCCTGCGCCGATCACGCCGATTCCCAGCCGTCCGCGCCGGCGCTGATCAGCGGTGTTCATTCCAGTTTTCCTCCATCTGTGGTGCGGGCTGCGCTGCCTCGCCAGGTTGCGCTGCTTCTGCCGGTGCCGCCGGTTTCGGCAGCCCGGTCCCGGGCACTGCCGGTCCGGTTGCCGTTTCGCGGTGCAGCCAGCGTTCGGTGCGGTCCCGGCGGCGGGCATCGGCTGCCCGTACGGACTGCTCACTGAAGAGCTCCAGCAGCACGGAGTCCTCCAGCTGGCGGATCCGCGGGGACACGGGCCCGGGGGTCGAATGCAGGCGCAGGTCTGCGATCCGCAGTTTCCGGGCCAGCGGGCCCTGTTCCAGTGCCATGGACTGGATGCGTTCATGCGGCACGACGGCGAGGCTGCGCCACAGCCGCCCCCTTCGGCTGAGCAGGGCTGTCCCGGTCAGGGCATAGCCGCTGCGCCGCCACTGCAGGGGCGCAACCCAGCGGGCACGGCGGGGTGAAACCGTGAAGCCGTGGTCCTCCCCGCTGCCTTGGATCCCGGCGGTGAAGAGTCCCACCGGGTCCGCGGTGCCGGGGTTCGGCAGCACCAGGGCGAGGATTCGAAGCGTTTCATCGAGGGTTCCCACCGGCAGGAGGCGCGTCCGGGCGGCGTCGTTTCCTGCTGCGACGCCGTATCCGGCCACGTTAACCGAGATCCGGTACCAACCGGTCAGGCGCCAGAGCAGCGGCTGGGTGACGGCCACCGCCTGGATGCGTCCCGGCGGAACAGTCTGGGTACGGGTATCCAGGAGTCCGGAGCGAATCCGGACTCCATCCCGGGAGATCGCGGCGCGGAAGTTCCAGGCGCCGCTCAGCGTCGACCAGTAGCCGCCCGCGACGCCCAGCCCCACCGGGATGAGGGCCGCCAGGGAAATCCCTTCCCCGGTCACGGCAGTGATGCCGGCTATGGCCGCGGCCGCGATGAGCAGGAAGACGGTATTT
This sequence comes from Arthrobacter sp. 7Tela_A1, assembly GCF_049311065.1. Lineage (NCBI taxonomy): Bacteria > Bacillati > Actinomycetota > Actinomycetes > Micrococcales > Micrococcaceae > Arthrobacter > Arthrobacter sp. 7Tela_A1. The sequence goes on from NZ_JAXIOO010000003.1 coordinate 86,695, forward strand.
CCGGACAGGAGCGTGGCGCCGATAACCCGGCCCGGGGTCAGCGCCAGAACCGGCTGTTCCGGAGCTTCCGAGGGCGCGCCGGGCTCCCCGGGCTCCCCGGGCGCGGCTGCGGAAGGTTCGGCGCCGGACGCACGGTCAAGGATGGTTGCCCGCAGGGAGCGGGCGTCGTCCAGGCGGAGGAAGGCCAGCCGGACGGCGGACTCGCCGGCGTCCGCAACCTCGAACCGGAGTTCCGCAAGCCCGAAAAGCCGGGCAAGCAGCGGCTGGTTGATGTCGATGGCCTGCACCCGGTCCAGGCGGGCCTGCCGGTGCTGGCGGAAGAGCACGCCGGACCTGACCCGCACATGTTCGGCCGTGACCTGATAGCGGGTGAACCACCAGGAGAGGAAAAAGACGACCGAAATAACCACCAGGACGGCGATGAGGGCCAGCACCCCCCAGAGAAGGGGCGTTCCCGGGGGCAGCGGGCCGGAGGACTCCTCCCGCAGGAACAGTCCTTCGACCTGGTCACGGCCCACGAAATAGGCAATGGCCGCCAGCGCGATCCACCCGCGGACCAGCGGCGAGACCGGATGGACCCGCTTCCATTCGGTCCCGGGGCCAGCAGGAGGCTGCTCCTGGCCGTCCGGAGCGCCGGGGTCTTCCGGGGTGGTCACAGTCCCGCCAGCTGGGCCTCGCCGCGCGCGGAGAGGTGCTCGCGCAGCCGGGCGCCTTCAGGGCCGGGGATGCCGGGGATGGTGGCGTTGGTGCCCGTGGACGCAGTGTGCAGCTTCAGCGTGCAGAGCCCAAAGAGCCGCTCGAGGGGTCCCACGGCGACGTCGACGTACTGCATCCGCCCATAAGGCACCACCAGGGTGCGCTGGAAGAAGATTCCGGAGCGCAGCAGCAGGTCCTCGTTCCGTTCTGCGTACCCAATGGCGCGGACCTGGCGGGGCAGCAGGACGCCGCGCCACACAAAGCCGGCCAGGAACACGGCAGGGAGTCCCCAGGCGATCCAGGCAGGGAAGCCGCCCCAGATGTCCAGGCTGCGCAGAACCAGGGGCACGCTGAACACGGCCAGGGTGATGACGGCTTCTATTGCCAGGGAGACCAGGCGCAGGGTGAGGTAGCGCGGGGATACCCGCTGCCACTGCAGACCCTGCGGATCGATGGCTTGGCTAGGCATACTCTCCCCCGCCGTCAGGCATGTTGTCTTCTCGGCCGTCCTTGTCCTCGGGCGGCAATTTGCAGAACCGTTCAACCACCAGTCCGGTGGCGATCATGATCATCCCACCGACGGACATGGCAAGCGAAGCCCACGTGGGCCCGTGGTTTGGCCGCATTTCCCAGAGGCCAAGCTGGTCCAGGAAGATTCCCCCGTGCCATCCCAGCAGCAATGCTCCGGCATAAGCCGTGGCCTGCGCCAGCACGAGCGTGCGGGCTGCGGCTATGGGGTCGAGGGGCTTCTCACGGTCACCGTCCCGCCAGCGCCGCACCCGCAGCCCCAGGAAGAGCGTGAATCCCACGATGAATGCCAGTGTGAGCAGGGCGGAAAAGCCCAGGACCGGTGACGGGAAACCGTTGCGCGTGGTCCAGGCGTTGACCTGCCAGCCGGCGATTCCACAGACCACCGCTACGACTGCCAGCCAGCGGTACCGAATGGTCCTCACGTTTGGGTTCACTCCCCCTCGAAAAGCTCTACTCCGGAATGGTCCTGCGCCCGGCTGGCCAATTCTGCCACCGGTTCCCCTTCCAGCACCGCACCCGGATCCATCCAGGCCCACGGCTGCAGCACAAAAGCCCGTTCCGCCGCCCTCGGGTGCGGAATCACCAGGTCCTCATCGTTCACATGTTCGGTGCCGTAGGTGATGATGTCGACGTCGAGCGTCCGGGGACCCCAGCGCACCTCACGGGTGCGCTGGTGAAGGTTTTCCACCTGGTGGCAGTGCTCAAGGAGCTGGTGCGGGTCCAGCGTTGTTTCGAAGTCGGCGACAAGGTTCAGGTAGTCGGGCTGCTCGGGTCCACCCACCGGCTTGGTGCGCGCCACGGGGGAAACCGCCACAAGCTTCATGGCCGGATGGTCCGCAAGGGCGGCGACGGCGTCGGACAGGGTGGTGCGGGATTCGCCCAGGTTGCTGCCCAGCGCCAGGACGGTCCGCACTGCTGCGCTCATGCCCGTTCCCGGTGGATCAGGATCTCGACGTCGCCAAAGGGAACCGGAATGGGAGCGTGGGGCTTGTGGACCGTAACGTCCACGGCGTCGATCATCGGAAAGGCGTCCAGGACGTGGGTTGCGATGCGTTCAGCCAGCGTCTCGATCAGGTTTACCGGATCTGAGGCAATGATGGCGCAGACCTGCTCCGCCAGTTCGCCGTAGTGCGCTGTCAGGGTGAGGTCGTCCGCGGCGGCCGCCGGACGAAGATCCGTGTGCAGCACCAGGTCAACGGTGAACTCCTGGCCGTCGCGCCGTTCGTGGTCGAATACTCCGTGGTAGCCCGTGGCTTTCAGTCCGGTGAGCCTGATCCGGTCGCGGAGCGCGTCGGCCACGGGTCAACCCTGCCAGGCTGCGGCGACTTTGACGGCATCAGCATTGGCTGCGACGTCGTGGACCCGGACTGCCCAGACACCCTGGCTCGCGGCCAGGGCAGTGGTTGCCAGGGTGGCGTTGTCCCGCTCGGCCGGCTTCGCGGCTTTGCCTGCCGTCGTCAGCAGGGAGCCCAGGAAGCGCTTGCGCGAGGCTCCGATGAGCACACGGTGGCCCAGGACCGTGAAGCGGTCAACGTTGCGCAGCAGTGCCCAGTCGTGTTCGGCGTTCTTTGCGAAGCCAAGTCCCGGATCCAGGATGATCTGCTCCGGGGTGACACCGGCGTTGTAGAACGTGTCGCGCAGCGCGGTGAGCTCAGCGATGACGTCCTCCACCACGTCGTCGTAGTCCGCCTTCGGATCCTGGCTGCGGACGCTTCCGCGGCTGTGCATCAGGACGTAGGGAACCTTGGTGCGCGCAATCAGTTCGGGCATCGCCGGGTCAAGCTGCAGTCCGGAAACATCGTTGATCAGTCCGGCGCCGGCTTCAATGGCCTTGGCTGCGGTGGAGGCGTTCATGGTGTCGACGCTGATCAGCGCTCCGGCTTTCACCAGCGCCTGCACAACGGGCAGGATCCGCCGCTGTTCTTCCTCGGGGCTGATCCGCTCGGCATCCGGACGGGTGGATTCGCCGCCGATGTCGATGATGTCAGCGCCGTCGTAGTGCATTTTGAGTCCCGCGCGGATCGCCGCGTCAGTGGTGGCATGGTCTCCGCCGTCGCTGAAGGAATCCGGGGTCACGTTCAGGATCCCCATCACCAGGGTCCGTCCCGTGGGCAGATCCTCAAAGCGGCGCTGCTTGGCAGCGGGGCGAATCACCGGCAGCGGGTTGGTGGCAGGCCCGGTTCCGGGAGTGGCAGCTAGCGAATCCATGGAGTCGTCCTATCGTCCGAGTATCAGGCTCATTGCTTCAGCACGCGTGGCGGTCTCGCGCAGCTGGCCGCGCACGGCCGAGGTTACCGTTTTGGCCCCCGGCTTCCGCACTCCGCGCATGGACATGCACAGGTGTTCACATTCAATGACGACGATCGCTCCGACGGGCTGCAGGTTGTCCATCAGGGCGTCAACAATCTGGGTGGTGAGACGCTCCTGGACCTGCGGGCGCCGGGCGTAGACGTCCACCAGCCGGGCGAGCTTGCTCAGCCCCGTGACTTTGCCGTCGTGGGACGGGATGTAGCCGATGTGCGCAGAACCGTGGAAGGGAACCAGGTGATGCTCACAGGTGGAGTAGAACGGGATGTCCTTGACCAGCACCATTTCCTCATGGTCAAGGTCGAAAGTGGTGGCGAGCAGGTCAGAAGGGCTCTGGTGGAGTCCGGCGAAGATCTCCGCGTAGGACTTGGCCACCCGGGACGGTGTCTGCTTGAGGCCGTCGCGGTCAGGATCCTCTCCAATGGCAAGGAGAATTTCGCGCACCGCCCGCTCAATGCGGGGCTGGTCCACTTCTGAGGCGGCCTCGTTCAGCTCGGCCAAAGTCAGTTCGTCGTCGAAATCCGTCACTGCTCGATCCTACCGTGGACGCTGAAGGTACCCTGACGGCCGGAGCAGGTGCCCCGGCCGTCAGGTCTTGCGCTATTCGCTGCGGTTGGAGGAACCGCTGTGGCTGCCCCGCCCGCTGTTTTCGGGTTCGGGAAGCCCGTTCGCGGAAACATCGAAGTCCTGCGGAATCTCAGCGTCCGCAATCTGGTCCTGCGGGGCCACCGTGTCCGGGTCGGGTTCGCCGGCGGCCGCTGCCTGGGCCCGTTCGCGGGGGGAGACCACCGGGGGAATGTCATGCACCGGACGGGTGGGCTTGGAGAGCCAGACTTCCCGGAGGTCACGCTTGCGGACGTCCTTGAAGACCTCCGCGATCTCGGCCTGGTTCAGGGTCTCGCGCTCGAGCAGCTCCAGCGCCAGGCGGTCCAGCACGTCGCGGTTCTCCGTCAGGATCTGGTACGCCTCGTCATGGGCGTTATCCAGCAGGCGGCGGACTTCCTCATCCACCACATAGGCAACCTGGTCGGAGTAGTTGCGTTCCTGGCCCATGTCCCGGCCCAGGAACGGTTCGCCGCCGCCGGAGCCAAGCTTCACGGAGCCAATCCGCTCGCTCATGCCGTACTGCGTGACCATCTTGCGGGCGGTGGAGGTGGCTTTCTCGATGTCGTTGGACGCACCGGTGGAGGGATCGTGGAACACGATTTCCTCGGCCACGCGTCCGCCCATTGCGTAGGCCAGCTGGTCCAGCAGCTCGTTCCGGGTGATCGAGTACTTGTCATCCTGCGGCAGCACCATGGTGTAGCCCAGCGCCCGGCCGCGCGGCAGGATGGTCACTTTGGTGACCGGGTCGGTATTCCGCAGCGCCGCGGCTACCAGGGCGTGTCCGCCTTCGTGGTACGCCGTGATCTTGCGCTCGAGTTCCTTCATGACGCGGCTGCGCTTCTGCGGTCCGGCGATGACCCGGTCGATTGCCTCGTCCAAAGCGCGGTCGTCGATCAACTGCGCATTGGAGCGCGCGGTGAGCAGGGCAGCCTCGTTGAGCACATTGGCAAGGTCTGCACCGGTGAAACCCGGGGTCTTCTTCGCCACGGTTTCCAGGTCGACGCCCGGTGCCATGGGCTTGCCCTTCGCATGGACCTGAAGGATCCGCAGGCGGCCCTGCATGTCCGGAGCCTCCACGCCGATCTGCCGGTCGAAGCGGCCCGGGCGCAGCAGCGCGGGGTCCAGGACGTCCGGGCGGTTGGTGGCAGCGATCAGGATGACGTTGGTATTGCCGTCAAAGCCGTCCATCTCCACCAGGAGCTGGTTCAGCGTCTGCTCGCGTTCATCGTTTCCGCCGCCCACGCCGGCACCGCGGTGACGTCCGACGGCGTCGATCTCATCAACGAAAATGATCGCCGGTGCGTTGTTCTTGGCCTGTTCGAAGAGGTCGCGGACGCGGGAGGCGCCCACGCCGACGAACATTTCCACGAAGTCCGAACCGGAGATCGAGTAGAACGGAACACCGGCCTCGCCGGCTACGGCGCGGGCCAGCAGCGTCTTGCCGGTGCCGGGAGGGCCGTAGAGCAGGACACCCTTGGGGATCTTCGCCCCCACGGCCTGGAACTTTGCGGGTTCCTTCAGGAACTCCTTGATTTCGTGGAGTTCCTCCACGGCTTCATCTGCCCCGGCGACGTCGGCGAAGGTCACCTGGGGCATGTCCTTGTTGGTCAGCTTGGCCTTGGACTTGCCGAACTGCATGACCTTGGAGCCGCCGCCCTGCATGCGGGTGAGCAGGAACCAGAAGATGACGCCGAGGATGATGATGGGCAGGAAGAGGCCGAGGAAGCTGGTGAACCAGTTGGTCTGGACCGGCTGGTCGGTGAAGCCGTCCACGTCGGAGTCGTTCACCGCCTTGACGATGTCCTCGCCGCGGGCCGTACCGAAGAAGAACTGGACGTTTTCGCCCTTGTCTTCGTAGGGCTGGCGAAGGGTAAGGTCCACGCGCTGCTCGCCGTCGTAGATCTTTGCCTGTTCCACCTTGTTGTCGGCCAGCAGCTGCAGGCCTACATTCGTGTCAACCTGGGAAGCGCCGGAGGGGGCAAGGTTGGGAAGGATGATCAGCAGTGCGGCAAGAGCCAGCACGATCCAAATGATCGGTCCCTTGAAGAAGTTCTTAGATTTCATTCGTCGTCAGGGCCAGAGCCCCGTCCCTCCTGATCAACAACGCTTGTCTTGCGCGAGAATTTGCTGCGCCGGCACCGTCTTGATGGTTGCAGCAATGTCTAGCTATACACCGTCTCCCCAAAAGACACGGTCGGAAAGCTGCTTTAGTTCCCTCAGGGCGTAGCCGCCGGCCGTGATTCCGCTCATGCCGGCGGGAACGAAAAACCCGCCGTCCCCGCTGCGCCGCCCCCAAAGGGGTACCGGCACCAGGGGCGGCGGGTCAGGGCACCTGGTGCCGGTTACTCGTAGACGTGCGGAGCCAGGGTGCCGATGAAGTCCAGGTTGCGGTACTTTTCAGCGAAGTCCAAGCCGTAGCCAACCACGAATTCGTTCGGGATCTCGTAGCCGACGTACTTCACGTCGATTTCGACCTTGGCAGCATCGGGCTTGCGCAGCAGGGTGCAGATTTCCACGCTGGCCGGTCCGCGGGACTGCAGGTTGGTCCGCAGCCAGGACAGCGTCAGGCCGGAATCGATGATGTCTTCGACGATGAGGACGTGCTTGCCCAGCAGGTCGGTTTCCAGGTCCTTCAGGATCCGGACGACGCCGGAGGACTGGGTGCCGGAGCCGTAGGAGGAAACTGCCATCCAGTCCATGGAGACGTGGCTGTGCAGGGCGCGGGAGAGGTCCGCCATGACCATCACGGCGCCCTTCAGGACACCAACCAGGAGGACATCGCGTCCGGCGTAATCGCGGTCGATCTCCGCCGCCAGCTCCTTGATCCGCTCGGCAATCTGTTCCCTGGTGTAAAGAACGTGTTTGAGGTCTGACTGGACGTCGTGTGAATCCACGAAATGACTCCCGGGTACGAGATGTTGCAGCTGGTCTTAGGCGCTGCTCTTTTTCCTAAAAACTAGATTGCCATAGCTTGAGGCACCTTGGGGAACCGGCTTCCCGCGCACCTGGCGGTAGGCGCTGACCTTACCCGCCAGCTGGACAGGCCCGGCCGAGCCCTCACGGCGCAGCAGTGCCTCCACTGCGCGCACCCTTTCCCAGCTGGGACGGGCTGCTCCGAGTTCCGCGGCGGCCAGGGCCAGCACGCGCTGCCTCAGTGCCGGGGGCAGCACCCGAAGTCCGTTTTCCGAGAGCAGGATCTCATCCGGGTTGCCGGAATCCGGCGCTTCGCTGCGCAGCCGCGCATAGGTTTCTGCCGCCTGCCCGTCGAGGAAATCGGCGTCCTGGGCCAAGATCCGGGAACTGCGGTACAGCGCTTCCGCTATGCCCGGCCCGAGCGCCTGTTCCAGGAACGGAAGCACCTCGGTCCTCACCCGGGACCTCGCGTAGGCAGGGTCCGCATTGGTCGGATCGTGCCAGGGGTCCAATTCCCGGGCGGCGCAGATCTCTTCGACCTCATCCCGGCGCAGGCCCAGGAACGGACGGAGGTAACGTCCGCGGCGGGGCGGAATGCCGGCGAGGGACCTGGTCCCGGATCCGCGTGCCAGGCCAAGGAGCACCTGCTCGGCCTGGTCGTCCAAAGTATGGCCGAGCAGGACGGCGTCGGCCCCGGCCGCCTCGGCGGCGGCATCAAGTGCCTCGTACCGGACGCTGCGCGCAGCAGCCTCGGGCCCCATGCCGGATTCGGGAACCCGGACACTGTGGATCGTGACCGGGTGCAGTCTCATGGCACGCAGCTTCCCGACAGCTTCCGCGGCAACTTCGGCAGATCCGGGCTGAAGCCCGTGGTCAACGACGGCGGCCCCGACCCGATAGTCCCCGCGCCGGTTGAAGAAGGACGCCGTCTCGGCGAGGGCCAGGGAGTCCGGACCGCCGCTGCAGGCGACCAGGAGCACGGGCGGTGCCTCGCCGCCGGGGGCGAGGCCGGCGTCGAGCAGGAACTCCCGCAGCATGGCCCGGGCCTTGCCCAGCGTGGGGTTCAGCCGCTTACGGGCGCGTACTGCGGGAACGAGGGGATGCGTTTGGGGATCATTCACGTGCGGATTACAGCCCCATCCGCTGGATCCAGAGATCCGGGTTGTGGATCTCCGCTTCGGTGGGGAGGTTCTCCGCGCGTTCCCAGACCCGGTTGAAGCCCTGCATGCCGGCTTTGTCCACCACCGACCGGACAAACTTGGATCCGTCGGCGTACTGGCGCATCTTGGCGTCCAGCCCCATGACCCGGCGGAAGAATTTGTCCAGCCAACCACGGTTGGCACCGCGGTCATTGAAGCGGCGGCGGATGGTTTTCACGCTCGGGATGATGCTGGAGTCGACGGCGTCCATCACCACGTTGGCGTGGCCTTCCAGCAGGCTCATGACAGCGGTGATGTGGGAGAGCCGGGCCTTGTCTTCCGGATCCTGCAGCAATGTCAGCACGTCCAGCTGCCGTGCGGGAACACCGTCGGCAGATTCCACGGCCTTCCCCGTTCCGGCAGCTGCGGAAAGCTGCTTGGCCAGTTGGTTGATCCGCTCCGGCAGGCCCTGCGCCTTGTCCATCAGTCCGTTGCTCAGCTGCCGGATCTGGTCCAGCATGTGGTCGCGCAGCCACGGGGCCGCAGCGAACTGGACCCGGTGGGTCTGTTCGTGGAGGCAGACCCAGAGCCGGAAGTCCCGGGGTTCAACATTCAGTTCCTGCTCGGTACTGATGATGTTCGGAGCCACCAGGAGCAGCCGGCCGCCGGTCTTGGCAGGGTTATCCGCTGCCAGCGCTGCGAAGGGATCGTACTGGCCCAGGACCTTGCTGGCCAGGAAGGCCAGCACGGCACCGAGTTCGGCACCTGTCAGCGTGCCGGCGACGGCGGTGTTCGTGGCGTTGACTGCTTCGGGGCGCGTCTGGGCCAGGTGCTGCAGCATGGGGTTCATCAGGGCGGCGAAACTCTGTGAGTTCGCTTTGGCCCAGGACGCACGGTCGACAATCAGGACCTGGGAGTCACGCAGGTCCTCCGCAGCGTCCAGGCCCGTAATCCGGTGGACGTGGGCCACGGATTCATCCGCGAGGCGGCGAAGGTCGGCGACGGCGGCCTGGATTTCGCGGCGGCTCATCTTGGGTCCGGGGGCCACCAGGGCAGCGGCTGTGGCAGCTGCAAAGTCCCAGTTCACCAAACGGCTGGCGGTTGCGGCACTCAGGTGCTGCTGGTTGCTTTCCATGGCACCATTCGATCACAGGCGCAGCTCAAAGTGTTCCGCCCGGTTCCAATTGTGCGGGTGTTCAGCGGCAGCCGCAGCCCGCCAGGACCGCTGCAGCGGCGTCGACTGCTTCCCGTGCCTCGAGCGTGTTTCCGTCAAGTCCCCGCGCCACCAGCGCGAACGCCAGGAGCCGGCCATCGGCATCGGTGACGTATCCGTTCAGCGCGGTGACGGCAAACAGTGTTCCGGTCTTCGCCCGGACCAAACCTGCTGCTGCGCCGCCGTCGTCATACCGCCGCTCCAAGGTACCGCTTAGCCCGGCGACCGGCAGGCCGCGGGCAACCGCACGCAGCCCCTCGTCGCTGGAGGTGAGGACCAGCCGGACGGCGTCCGCGAGCTGCCGCGCGGTCAACGCGTTTTCGGCGGCGAGTCCGGATACGTCCGCCAGCACCATTCCTGCGGTGTCAATCCCCAGGGCTGATGCCTGGTCAGCCACAGTGTCCAGGGCCCCTTCAAACGACGGCTCGTGCCCCGTTGCCGCAGCGGCCGAGCGGGCCAGGGCCTCTGCAAGATAGTTGTCCGAAACCATCAGCATCTGCTGGATCTGTTCGGAGACCGTGGCTGACTCAACGACGGCAAGCCGGCGCGCTCCGGCCGCAACGGTTCCCCGTTCAACGCCGTCGGCCACACTGAAGCCGGCTTTCTCTCCGGCCTGGGCCAGGGCGTTCCGGAACGCTTCCGCCGCAGCCAGCGCCGCGTCCTCGGTACGCGGCCCGCCTTGCCGGGATTCATCCGTCCAGGCGGAGTTCACTGCCAGCGGGTAGACCGGAGCAATCTCCCCCGCTTTGATGTCTGCTTCGTTCCAAGCGGAGGAGAGAACGGGCCCGCTGAAGAAGGAATCATCGACCTGGACCCGGACCGTCCCGGCGTTGGAACCCAGGGCCTTGGCGGCAGACTGGGCCAGCGTTGCCAGTCCGGCCCGGCCGACGACGGCATCGTCCTGGGACTCTCCCGTGCCCAGCAGCACGTCTCCGCCGCCCTTAAGCACCACGGTGGTTTCTCCCGCGGCTGCCGGCGCCGCGTGGACGGTGGTTTCAAAGCGTGACCCGGGTTCCAGGGCCGAGGCTACGGCAGCCGCGGTCAGGACTTTCAAGGTCGACGCCGGCATCCCGGCCACAGCCGGATTGCGCTCGTACAGGACCCGCCCGGTGAGGGCATCAGTGACTACGGCGGAAAACGATCCGGCCCCTTCCAGGGCAAGCTCGGCGTCGAGCAGGCCGGCCAGGACCTCCGGATCCGGAACCGGGGCGGCAGGGTCGAGCGGACTGACGAAGGGGTTCTCCGTCAGCGCTGCGGGGGGACGCTGGTAGGAAGGAGTAACGCTCTGGCGTTCGACAGCGGAACCGTCCAGCGCGCGGAGCAGGGGCGGACCGGCGTAGACAGCCAGGGGCACCAGCAGGACGGCAAAGGCCAGCGCCAGCGCCAACCCGGAGAACATCCTCGCCAAGGGCCACCATCTTCTGTTTCGTCGCTTCCCTGATGCCTCAGGTCCCGCCCCAGCGGCGGCCGTCTGCGAGGCTTCCAGCACCGGTGCGGACCCGGTAACGCCTGCGGACATATATCTTTAACACTAGACCGGCGCGGTGAGCCAAACGGACATTCCCAAATGGACGGGGAATTCCGGCTGCGCCCATTGTCCATCTGCGCACTAAAGTGCACTAAACCGTCTGTCCGTTTGCGGTCCGCCCGGGCCGTTTTCAAGGAGCCGATATATGAAACTCGACGTAACGATCGAGATCCCCAAGGGATCCCGCGTCAAGTACGAAATTGACCACGAGACGCACCGCCTGCGCCTGGACCGCGTACTGTTCACCTCCATGCAGTACCCGACCCACTACGGCTACTTCGAAAACACCCTGGGCGAGGACGGCGATCCGCTGGACGCCATGGTCATGCTCCAGGACTTCGACCTGATCCCGGGTGTGCTGGTTGAATCCCGCCCGATCGGCGTCTTCAACATGGTGGACGACGGCGGCGGAGACGCCAAGGTCCTCTGCGTTCCCGTGGACCCGCGCTTCGACCACATCCAGGACATCTCCGACGTGTCGGATTTCCTGCTGGACGAAATCAAGCACTTCTTCACTAAGTACAAGGACCTTGAGCCGGGCAAGTGGGTAGAGGCCGCTGACTGGGAAGGCCGCGAAGCCGCCGAAGCAGAGGTCGAAGCTTCCCTCGAGCGCTTCAAGGCGCAGGGCGAGGCCAGCGAAGAGGACGAGCCGCAGGGCCGCGACGTCAACGCGAACCCCGAAAACAACTAGGGACCTCCTCACCCCTCAACGAGATGACAGAAACTGCACGTACCAGCGCTGGTACGTGCAGTTTCTGCTATCTGGGCGCGGCACGCCCGATCAACCCATAGCGGTTGTTTCGGGAATTGCTCTGGCATGCTGAGGCCATGCATTTTGTGCTGACCATCAACCAGCGGGACTCCCGCGAGGTGGGCGACCAGGTTCCGGAGCTGCTGCGCTCCCTGCGGCACATCCCTGCTGCCGTTGGATTCCAGCGCTCCGTCGGGGATGAGCTCCAGGGGATCCTGGCTGACCCCGCTGCTGCGGTGGACGCCGCCCTGATTGCCGTGCGGGCCCGGCGCTGGCACGTGGGCCTCGGCATTGGCGAAATCCGCCGCCCCCTGCCGCAGGATGTGCTCCAGGCTGAAGGATTCGGGCTGGTCTACGCCAGGCGCGCCGTGGAACGGGCGCAACGTACCGGGGACCGCATACCGCTGGCCGTTGAAGGACCTGATACCCAAATTGCGGCCGAAGCGGAGGCTGTCCTGCGCTTGCTGGGGCAGCTGGTGGCCAGCCGCACCACCGCGGAATGGAACGTCCTGGACCTGCTGACCCCCGGAGCCCGGGGACAGCAGAAATACGTGGCCGAAGTGCTGGGCATCAGCGCACAGGCCGTCAGCAAGGCAGTGGTGCGCGCGCACTGGGTCGAGGAGTGGGCAACCCGTCCGGCTGCTGCCCGCCTGCTGGACCTGGCTGCCGGGCCCGCGTCCCTGCCGCCGGCGCCGCTTCCCTATCTGCGCTGAGCAGAGCGCGCGGCGAGCAGGCTTCCGGCGCAGGTCAGCGCGAGGCGAGCAGGCTGCGGAGGACTGCCGCGGCACCGTCCTCGTAGACGGACCCCGTGGTTTCTGAAGCCGCAGCGAGCACTTCCCGGGGGGACTGCCCCATGGCAACGCCTCGTGCGGCCCAGCCGAGCATTTCGATGTCGTTGCGGCCGGCGGCTACGGCGACGGTATTCCGCGGATCGATGTCCAGACGGCGCCGGACCTGTTCCAGCGCAGATGCCTTGGTGACGCCTGCGGCGGCGATGTCGAGCCACGCGGTCCAGCCGACGGAGTACGTGACGCCGTGCAGGCCGATTGCCTCGACAGCCTCCCCGAATTCCTCGGCCGTGCTGTCCGTGCTGAAGACCACCACGCGCACTGCACGGCACTCACGCATGTAGTCGAAATCGACGGCCTGGGCTTCGACGCCAAAGCTGGCGTCCTGGAAACGTTCAGTTGAGAGGAAGCGCCCCTCATGGTCTTCCAGCGCGAACTTGGCCGTGGGCAACTTGACCCGAAGGGCATCCAGGGCGGGGCTCGGATCAAAGACGACGCGGTCCACGATCTCGTAGCCTTCGGGGTGCTCAGGATCCAGCTGCAGGGTTACGCCGCCGTTGGAACAGACGCTGAAACCCTCAGTGAGCCCGATGCTTTCGAGGACGGGCAGGGCGGCTCCGAAGGAACGGCCCGTGGAAATCACCAAATGGTGTCCCGCGTCGACGGCGTCCCGGGCTGCTGCGCGCACATTGGGGGACATGTGGCCGTCGTGGTCGACTAGCGTGCCGTCAACGTCCAGTGCGACGAGGTGTTTGCTGTCTGAGTTGAACCGGTCTTCGATGCCGGCGGAGGTGAGAGTTGTCATCGACTTATATAAACAGACGCAGGTAAATAGCGGTAGGACGCGGTTCACACTCCGGGTGAACCGCCGGTGAACCGTTACCTGTCCCCCGCCGCTGCACAGAATGCGGCTGCGGGGGACCGGTCCGGATCAGAGGACCGGAAGAACTTCCAAGCCGCCCATGTAGGGCTGGAGTGCCGCCGGCACGTTGACCGAACCGTCCGGATTCTGGTGGTGTTCGAGGATTGCGACGATCCAGCGGGTGGTGGCCAGCGTGCCGTTCAGCGTGGCCACGGCGCGGGTCTTGCCGTCCTGGCGTTCGCGGATGTTCAGGCGCCTGGCCTGGAACGTGGTGCAGTTCGATGTGGAGGTCAGTTCGCGGTAGGCGTTCTGGGTGGGCACCCAGGCTTCGCAGTCGTACTTGCGGGCGGCGGACATGCCCAGGTCTCCGGCGGCCGTTTCGATGACGCGGTAGGGCAGCTCCACCTTGGCGAGCATTTCCTCTTCCCAGGCCAGCAGCCGTTGGTGTTCTGCGGCTGCATCCTCGACGCTGGTGTAGGCGAACATTTCCACCTTGTTGAACTGGTGCACTCGGATGATTCCCCGGGTGTCCTTGCCGTGGGAACCGGCTTCGCGGCGGTAGCAGGAGGACCAGCCGGCGTAACGCACCGGACCACCCGTGAGGTCCATGATCTCGTCGGCATGGTAGCCGGCCAGCGGAACCTCGGAGGTGCCCACCAGGTACAGGTCATCCTCGGCGAGCCGGTAGATCTCGGCGTCGTGGGCCACGTCAAAGCCTGTGCCCTGCATCGTTTCCGGGCGCACCAGCGTCGGCGTGATCATCGGCACGAAGCCGGCTTTCACTGCCTGGTCCATGGCCATCTGGAGCAGGCCCAGTTCCAGCCGGGCACCGACACCGCGCAGGAAGTAGAACCGGGATCCGGAAACCTTGGCGCCGCGCTCCATGTCAATCGCGCCCAGGAGCTCACCGAGTTCGAGGTGGTCGCGGGGAGTGAAGCCTTCCGCCGCAAAGTCGCGGGGCGTACCAACGGTCTTGAGGACGGTGAAGTCGTCTTCACCGCCTGCGGGAACGCCGTCTTCAACGACGTTCGCGACGCGCCGGACCAGAGCCTCCTGCTCTGCCTGGACGGCGTCTGCCTCGGTTCCGGCAGCCTTGACGGCTGCAGCCAACTCCTTGACCTCGGCGAGGAGGGCCTGCTTCTCATCGCCCTTGGCCTGGGCTACGCGCTTGCCGAACGCATTCTGCTCGGCCCGCAGCGTCTCGTAGCGGGTCCGCGCCTCGCGCCGGCGGGCGTCTGCGGAAATGATCGCGTCCACCAGCTCGGGTTCAGCCAGCCGTGCCCGTTGGGAAGCTCGGAACTTGTCAGGGTTTTCTCGCAGCTCATTAACATCGATCACGGTTCAAGAGTACCGAAAACCGTCTTGCCGCCCCGCACGCAGGGCTGGACTAGTCTGGAAATCACCATGCCTGCCGAAATAGCCGTCATCCTGCTGCTGACAACTGCCGTTATCGCATCCCTGACCACGTGGCAGGTGATGTCCCGGCGGGACCGCCGCCTGGTCGCCGCCGCACGCGTCACCCGTCCCGTAGCCGCAGCGGACCAGCGGGTTGCCATGATCATCAACCCGATCAAGTCGCAGGCAGATTCCGCCCGCACCATCCTCGGCGCAGCCTGTGAAATCGCAGGGTGGGAACCTCCGCTGATTTTCGAGACGACGGTGGAGTCCCCCGGCCACCGGCAGGCCCAGCAGGCGCTGGAAGCAGGAGCCGACGTCGTACTGGCGGCCGGCGGGGACGGCACTGTCCGCGAGGTGGCCCGCGCGCTGGCACACGCCCCGGCCGCCATGGGCCTGATTCCGCTGGGCACCGGGAACCTGCTGGCCCGGAACCTCGGCCTGCCCCTCAATGACCTGGCCGGCAGCGTCCAGGCAGCGCTGCACGGTTCGGAGCGGCGGATCGACATGGGCCGGCTGGTGCTGGAGAACGCACGCACCGGGGACCGCTCCACCAGCAACTTCCTGGTCATGGGTGGAATCGGCCTTGATGCGGAGGTCATCGCGGCTACGCGTGACGAGCTCAAGCGACGCGTGGGCTGGCTGGCCTACAGCGAAGCCGGGGTGCGGCTGCTGCCCGGCCCGCGGCGGCGGATGCGCATCCAGCTCGACGACGAGCCGGCACAGGTGCGCAAGGTCCGGAGCGTGCTCTTCGCCAACACCGGCAGGCTGCCGGCAGGAATCGACTTCATCCCGTCCGCCGCGGTGGACGACGGCATGCTGGACATCGTAGTGCTGAGCCCCCGGACGGTCCTGGGCTGGGCAGCCGTTGCCGGGAAGATCGTCACCCGCAACCGCCGCGACCTTCCCCTGATCGAATACCGCCGGGCACGCAAGGTAACCGTCAGCACCGAGGACCCCACGATCACGCAGCTGGACGGAGACCTGACGGGCGCAGCAACCAGCGTCAGCGTCACCGTGGACCCGCATTGCCTGCGCGTCCGAGCTGCTGACCCGCAGCCGCCGGGCGGGGCAGGAAGCACGTCGGCCGCCTCCCCAGCCCGGTCAAGGCTGCGGAGACGGCCGCGAGCCGGATCATTCCGCTAAGAAGCGGGTGGTCCTGACTAGTCCTGGGTGCCTTCGGAGTCGGTGTAACCGCCTTCTTCGTCGCGGGCCCCGCCGCGGGACGGCGGCTCCTTTGAGCCGTCTGCGTCCGTGTACTCGCCTTCATCCTTGTTCAGCGACGCAGGAGAGGCCTGCTGGCGGATGAGTTCCTGCTCCTCGGCGAAGCGGATGTCGTTACCCTGGTCGCCAACGTCGCCGCGCCAATTGTCGTCGCCGGTGGACTGGCCGCTTGGCTTGGGGTCCGTCAGCCGCTCTTCTTCGTTCGGGTGCTCGCTCATAGTCCGCCTTTCGTTTCGATGGCTTGCCCGGCTGCCTTGCGGCACGGGTCTATAAGCATACTTACCATAAGGCGGCAGCAAATGCTCGGCTAATCCCCGAGCATCTCGCGCACTGCCGTCTCTGAGGCCGAGTATCCGGCGACTGGAATCACTTCCCCGGCGAGGAACCGGTCCACCACCCGCGGGTCGACGTAGGACTTGCGGGCGACGGCGGGAGTGTTGCCCAGGCGCTCCGCCACCTCACGCACGGTGCGGGCCACGGCCTGCTGCTGCGCGCGCCTGGTCGTGGCACCGGAGTGCGCCCGGGCCAGTCCCATTGCCGCCGAGACTGTTGCCTGCCAGGTCCGGAAGTCCTTGGCGGTGAAGTCCCCGGCCGTCGCCTCGCGCAGGAAACCGTTCAGCTGGGAGGCATCGATGCTGTGCCACTGCCCGTCCACACCGATGTAGGCCAGCGCGGTATCCGCATCCGGCCGCTCCAGCATGGGCACCATGGCTGCGACCAGGTCCTCGTCGTCGAGCTCCACATGCCATTCCTGGCCATGCTTGCCTGGAAAGTCCAGGATCAGGCGGGTGTCCTGGACCGTGACGTGTTCGATCCGCAGCGTGGTGGTCCCATAGGAACCGTTCATTTCGGCGTACCGTGAGCCTCCGACCCGCAGGGCTCCGGAGTCTATGATCCGCAGCGCCGCCGCGAAGGCACGCTCCGGGGTGCTCTCGGCGCTGCGCAGGTATTTCGTAATGATCCGGCGGGCGGAGGGGAGGGCCTGCGCCAGCTCAAGGGCCCGGTCAAACTTTTCCCGGTCCTTCATCTCGCGCCAGTGCGGATGGTAGATGTACTGCCGCCGCCCTGCAGCGTCCTGGCCGGTAGCCTGGATATGCCCGTTCGGGTACGGACTTATCCAGACATCCTGCCAGGCGGGCGGGATGGCAAGCGATCGTATGCGCTTCAGCACCTGCGGATCCCGCAGCACCTCATTCCTGAGCCCGCGGTAGCTGAACCCCTTGCCCCAGCGGCGGCGGGTGTATCCGGGATGTTCGCAGTTGCTGCGGCGCAGGCGGGGCATGGCTAGCCGTCAATCAATGACGCAAGCCACTGGTCCGCAGCCTCGAACGCCTCGTCCGAGGTGTGCCGCGGCACGTCCGCGCGGCGGTGGTCCGCCCGGGGATAAGAACCGAGGAACCTCAGCCCCGGCGAGACCCGGTGCAGGCCCTTAAGCGCGTCGGCCACCCGTGCGTCAAAGACGTGCCCGTCAGCGTCGATGCTGAAGAAATAGTCGCCGAGGAAGGCTCCGGTGGGCCGGGATTCAATTCGGCTCAGGTTGACCCCGCGGGTGGAGAAGTGCTCCAGGATTTCCATGAGTGCGCCCGGACGGTCTTCCGGAAGCGGAATAACAACGGTCGTTTTGTCCGCGCCGGTCGGTTCCGGCAGGAGTCCGGGCAGGCTGATCAGGATGAACCGGGTGACGGCGTCGGCTACGTCCCCTATGTCCCGGGCGATGACATTCAACCCGAGCCGCGAGGCCACCAGGGGCGCGCAGATGGCGGCATCGAAGCCGGACTCTGGATCCTGGAGTCCGACGGCGGCGGCTGCCGTCGACGAAGCGGGCAAGTATTCCGCCTGTGGAATGTTATTTCCCGCCCAGTCCCGGCACTGTGCCCAGGCATGGCTGTGCGTGGAAACCCGGCGGATGTCTGCCAGTTCCATACCTGGCCGAACCGCCAGGACAAAGGTAATGGGAACCAGGATTTCGCGCAGGATCCGCAGCGGCTGGCCAACGGAGATCGCGTCAAGCGTGGCGCTGACACCGCCTTCGACCGAGTTCTCAATCGGCACCACAGCTGCATTGGCGTGGCCGGAGCGCACCTTTTCCAAGGCCGAGCTGACGCTCGCGGACGGAATGCGCACCGCCTGGTCTGCTCCGGGAACCTGCAGCAGCGCAGCTTCGGTGAACGTCCCTTCCGGACCCAAATAGGTGTAGACCATGGCGCCGGGCAGGCGCTGCGCCCCGGCGCTGCCGGAGCCGCTCATACGACTGTGGGTTCTTGCCCGTTGTCGGAGACCATCGGCTGGCCGGCCTCCAGCCAGGCGCCCATGCCGCCCGTGACGTTAACGGCCGAATATCCATGCGCTTCCAGCCACTGGGTAGCCCGGGCGCTGCGGCCGCCCGAGCGGCAAATCACCGCAAGGTCGGTGTCCGGGTCAAGGTCATCCAGCCGCTCCGGAAGCTGGTCCAGCGGAATATGCAAAGCGTCGGGGGCATGCCCAGCTTCCCATTCATAGTCCTCGCGGACATCAAGGATCCGGGCACCTTCAGGAATGGCCGTCACTGACACGTTTTCCATCTCGCTCATTACTTCCTCGCAGTTGTCTTAGCCGGGTCTGACAAGGCACGCGATAGCCCGCCTTCAGTCTGTCCCACAGTTTCTTCAAGCCTATAGTGGGATGCACCGCCAGAGAACTGAAGAGCCCCGGCCCCGGAGGTAACAAATGCCCATTGGTCCGACTACCGACAACAGCACGAGCTCCTCCCCCGGAGACTTGGGTGGCCTGACCGCGGTGGCACTGCGGGACGCTCTTGCAGCCGGTGAAATCTCGGCACGGGAAGTTGCGAGGTACTATCTGGACCGGGTCGCCGAGCTGAATCCAAAGCTGGGCTCCTTCGTGGAAGTCACTGCTGAACAGGCCCTCGAAGAAGCTGCACGGGCGGATGAAGAGCACACCCAAGGCCGGAGCCTTGGCCTGCTGCACGGCATGCCGCTGGCGCACAAGGACCTCACCGACGTCGCGGGCGTTCCGACCACCATGGGCAGTGCAGCCGTACCGCGTGAACCCGCAGCGCAGGACGGACCGCTTCCCGCCGTCCTCCGGCGGGCCGGTGCGATCAGCCTGGGCAAAACGCAGGTGCCCGAGTTTGGCCTCAGCAGCTACAGCGAGAACCTCATTTGCCCGCCCGCGCGCAATCCCCTGGATCCTTCACTAAGTCCGGGCGGCTCGTCCGGAGGCAGTGCGGCTGCCGTCGCAGCCGGCATGCTGCCGTTTGCACCCGGCACCGACGGAGGGGGATCGGTTCGGATCCCGGCAGCGGCAACCGGCCTGACGGGCCTCAAACCAAACCGCGGACGAGTACCTTCCGGCGGTGGCCAGCGCGACCTCGGACAGTTCGTCGTCGCCGGCCCGCTGGCCAGGACGGCTGCTGACGCCGCCCTGCTGCTGGATGCCATGACCGGCGAGCCGAATTTCCACGCCACGAGCGCACCCTCGGTGCCTGGCAGTTTCCTGGCGGCGGCACTGCGCGCCGAGGGCCGCTTCCGCATCGGGGTCAGCACGCGTTCACCGTTTGAGTCCCGGCTGGAGATCCAGCTCGACCCTGACGCCCGGCTGGCCCTCGAAGCGGGCATTCTGGCACTTACCAACGCCGGCCATGACATCTCCGATGCCGAGGTCCGCTATGACGAGCGGTATCCGGATGCCTTCGGCCTGGTCTGGACCGCGCCGCTGGCGAACATTCCGCTGCCGCCCGGGGCCGAGGAGCTGCTGACCCCGCTTACGGCGACCATGCGCCGCCGGGCCCTGCAGCGTTCCGCAGCAGACCTGGCCGCCGCCGTCGACATCCTGCGCGCGTTCGAGGAGGACACGATCTCCCAGTATTCGCAATGGGACATGGTGCTCACACCGGCACTGGGCATGACGCCCCGTCCTGTCGGCTGGTACTGGACGGGTGACGCAGACGAAGACTACGCGCTGCAATGCCAGTATTCTCCGTTCACCTCCATGGTGAACGTGTGCGGCCTTCCCGCCATCACAGTGCCGACCTACCGGAATGCGGACGGACTGTGGATGGGCATCCAGCTGATCGGGCGTCCCGGAGCGGAAGCACAGCTGCTTTCCGTGGCGGCGCAGCTTGAAGCGCCCTAACAGGAAGGGGCTTAACGTTCGGCAGTTTTGTCCAGCATGTGGACAAAACTGTCCGCGCGGCGGTGAGACCTGTCACAGAACCTTGATTGTTCCTCCACGGAACTCCCCGGTTTTGGCGGATTTCCACCATTAGGACCCCTTAGCCCTTTGGGACTATTGGACGATGAGTCCAAGTCCCACCACTACCGAACCCGCGCCTGCTGCGCGGAAGGCATTTTTCGGCCATCCCCGGATGCTCGCGAATCTCTTCAGCGTTGAGCTCTGGGAACGCTTCTCCTTCTACGGCATGCAGGGCATCCTGCTCTACTACATGTACTACTCCGTCACTGAAGGCGGACTGGGCATGGCCGAGGGAGTGGCTGCAGGCCTCGTCGGCGCCTACGGCGGCGGCGTCTACCTCTCCTCCATCGTCGGCGCATGGGTAGCGGACCGCATCCTCGGTTCCGAACGGACCCTCTTCTACTCGGCCATCCTCGTGATGATCGGCCACATCTCCCTTTCCCTGGTTCCCGGCTACGCCGGCCTGGCAATCGGACTGGTGCTCATCGCCATTGGCTCCGGCGGCCTGAAGGCCAACGCCACGGCCCTTGTGGGAAGCCTGTACGACGAGAAGGATGAACGCCGCGACGCCGGATTCTCCATCTTCTACATGGGCATCAACATCGGCGGCCTGATCGGCCCGATCCTGACCGGCCTGCTCTGGGATTCTTTCGGCTTCCACGTCGGCTTCGGCCTCGCAGCAGCCGGCATGGCCATCGGCCTCGCCCAGTACGCCGCCACCCGCAAATACCTGCCGGAATCGGCGCACCTGGTGGCCAACCCGCTGCCCAAGAACCAGTTCGCCCGGGTGGGAGCAATCGCCGCAGCAGCCGTCATCCTTGTGCTGACAGCCGTTGCCTTCGGTCTGATCAACAGCGAAAACCTGGTTGGCCTCATGGCGATCCTCGCACTGGCCGCGGCGGTCGCCTACTTTGTGGTCATCCTTTCCAGCAAGCGCGTAAGCCAGGTTGAACGCCGCCGCGTGTTCTCCTTCATGCCGCTGTTCGTGGCGAGCACCGTCTTCTGGGCCCTGTTCCAGCAGCAGTTCACCGTCGTGGCGCTCTACGCGGACACCTCACTGAACCGCGAGGTCTTCGGCTGGGAAATGCCGCCGAGCTTCGTCCAGTCCATCAACCCGATCTTCATCATCATCTTCGCCGCCGTGTTCGCAAGCATGTGGACCAAGCTGGGCAACCGCCAGCCCGGTACCCCGCTGAAGTTCGGCATTGGCTTGGCTGTGATGGGCCTGGCGTTCCTGGCCTTCATTCCGTTCTCCGGCGGCGGCCCAGCCAGCACACCGCTGCTGGCGCTGGCCGGAATCCTGCTGCTGTTCACCTTCGCAGAACTCTCGCTCTCCCCCACCGGCCTGTCGGCAGCTACGAAGCTGGCACCGGCTGCGTTCCCCACGCAAATGGTGGCACTGTTCTACCTGTCCGTATCCCTGGGCAGCACGCTTTCGGGCTGGCTGGCACAGTTCTATAGCCAGGACACCGAAGTCACCTACTTCTCCTTCCTGGGCATCACGGCAATCGCGCTGGGCATCATCCTTGCCCTCTGCGCACCGGCCATCAAGAAGCTCATGGGTGGAGTGCGCTAGCACCTTCTCAAGAACTCCTAGCAAAAAGTGCCCCTTTGGGTACCAAACGGGGAACTTTTTGCTACCCGGTCGGGCCTTCCAGGCACCGGTCGGATCTGGACACTATGACGACACCCTTCCAATTTTGATGTGTGTTCGTCGCCGGAGATGGCGCTTCGTAGAACATGTGTCTTCGCAATGACGTAACCATTAGACAATGTGACTGTCCTCACAGTTAGTATCGATGGATCAGCCGGTGCGAAACGACACCCGTGCACCCTCGGAACGACGCCGACGTCGGCCCCCGAGGTCCGGGCCAGGGAAGCCCGGCACCACGTCACCCTGCCCCGGCGCCGTCCGCCGCTGGGCAGCGCACTGAAAGGGCAACGATGAAGCGTTCTACGACAGGGGCACTGGGGGCCCTTCTGCTGAGTGCATCACTCGCAGTCACCGCCTGCGGCGCCGATGCTGAAGCCGGCGATTCCGAAATGGTGAAGATTGGCATCACCCAGATCGTGGAGCACGATGCGCTTACCTCCGCCAAGGAAGGGTTCAAGCGGGCCCTGGCGGAGAACGGCTACACCGAGGGCGAGAACATCACGTACGACGAGCAGAACGCAGCCGGTGAGCAGGCAACTGCCACCTCGATCGCCTCGAAGTTCGCCTCCGATGACCTCGACCTGGTGCTTGCCATCGCCACGCCGACGGCACAGGCCGCCGCACAGGCCATCACCGATATTCCGATCCTCATCACAGCTGTCACCGAACCGGAAGAAGCCGGACTCGTCGATTCCTGGGACGCCCCCGGTGCCAACCTCACCGGCACCAGCGACCTCAACCCGGTCGCAGACCAGCTGGCACTGATCAAGGAACTGGCTCCGGATGCCAAGACGGTGGGAATCGTCTACAGCTCGGGCGAAGTGAACTCCGAGGTGCAGATCGAACTGGCGCAGGAAGCAGCCAAGGATCTTGGCCTCGAGCTGAAGCTCGCCGCCGTGAGCAACACCGCTGAGGTACAGCAGGCTGCCGAGTCCCTGGATGTGGATGCCTTCTACATCCCCACGGACAACAACGTTGTGGCCGCCCTGGACTCCGTCGTCCAGATTGCGGAAACCAAACAGATCCCGCTGGTCACCGGTGACGCCGGTGCCGTCGAAGCCGGCGGCGTTGCCACCTGGGGCATTGACTACGAAGCGCTCGGCTACCAGACCGGCCTGATGGCCATCAAGATCCTGGAAGAGGACGCCGACCCGGCCACCATGCCCATCGAAACCCTGGATGAGGTGCAGCTCGTGGTCAACAAGACCGCAGCCGCCAACATGGGCATCGAGATTCCCGCGTCGATGCTCGAAAAGGCCGACAAGGTCATCGAGTAATCCTCGAAGCTGCCCTCTCCACCCTGCTGTAAGGAACAAACTTCCATGATCACTGCTGTTGAACTGGGGCTTATCTACGCCGTTATGGCCCTGGGCGTTTACCTCACCTTCCGGATCCTGGATTTTCCGGACCTTACCGTGGATGGCAGCTTCACCACCGGCGCAGCCGTGGCGGCCATTTCCATCACCAACGGGGTTCCACCCCTGGCCGCCACGGCAGCCGCGTTCGGAGCCGGCCTGATAGCCGGCTGCGTCACCGGCCTGCTGCACACCAAGGGCAAGATCAACGGCCTGCTGGCCGGCATCCTGACCATGATTGCCCTGTACTCCATCAACCTGCGGATCATGGGAACGTCAAACCTCTCCCTGCTCCGCGAGGACACCCTCATCACCCCCCTGCGTGAAAACGGGTACCTGGGCGGCGCCGTCGCCATTGCACTGTTCGCCCTCCTGGCCCTGGGCGTGAAGCTCTTCCTGGACTGGTTCCTCCACACCGACCTCGGCCTGGCGATGCAGGCCACGGGCGACAACCAGGAAATGGTCAGCAGCTTTGGCGTCAGCACGGACCGGATGAAGATCCTGGGCCTGGCGCTCTCGAACGGATTCGTCGGCCTGTGCGGTGCCATGGTGGCGCAGTACCAGGGCTTCGCCGACATCGGCATGGGCATCGGCCTCATCCTGGTTGGACTTGCATCGGTGATCATCGGCCAGGCCATCTTCGGCAGCCGTCTGATCGTGGTTTCCACCCTGGCTGTCGTCCTGGGTGCAGTTGTCTACCGGATCGTCATCGCCCTGGCCCTGGACCTGGGCTTCGAGCCCAACGACATGAAGCTGATTTCCGCAGTGCTGGTGGTGCTCGCACTCATCCTGCCGCAGTGGAAACTGTTCCGCCGGCTGCCCACCTTCAGCAGCCTGCGCAAATCCACCGTCACCACGGCCAGCTAGCAGGAAAGCCAAAACGATGCTGAAAATCGACAACGTACAAAAGACCTTCTTCGCCGGCACCGTCAACGAACGCGTGGCGCTGGCCAAAATCGACCTGGAACTGCACGCCGGAGAGTTCATCACGGTGATCGGTTCCAACGGTGCGGGCAAGTCCACATTGCTGAACATGGTCTCGGGCAAACTCCGCCCGGACACGGGTTCCGTGCTGATTGACGGCAAGGACGTCACGAAGCTGGCCGACTACCAGCGGGCCAAGTTCATTGGCCGGGTGTTCCAGGACCCGATGGCCGGTTCCGCCCCGCAGCTGAGCATTGAGCAGAACATGTCCATCGCCTACGAGCGCGGCAAGCGCCGCGGCCTGGGCTGGGGCGTATCAGGCAAGAAGCGCGAGCTGTTCCGCGAAGAGCTCAAGTCCCTGGAACTGGGACTTGAGAACCGGCTCAAGGCCAAGGTCGGCCTGCTCTCCGGCGGCCAGCGCCAGGCGCTGTCACTGTTGATGGCAACGTTCAGCGAGCCGAAGATCCTGCTGCTGGATGAGCACACCGCAGCTCTGGACCCGCAGCGTGCAGCACTGGTCTCACGCCTGACCGGGGAGATCGTGGCCCGCCACAAGCTCACCACGCTGATGGTCACGCACAACATGCAGCAGGCTCTGGACCTGGGAACGCGGCTCATCATGATGCATGAGGGCCAGATCATCCTGGACCTGGACAGCACCCAGAAGAGCGCAATGACCGTGCCGGACCTGCTTCACGAGTTCGAGAAGATCAAGGGCGGCCTGGACGACCGGACACTGCTCCAGTAGCCCTCCTCCCCATCGAGAGGCCAGTTACGGCCGGTATGAGCGCTCAAACCAGCCGTAACAGGCCTCTCGCGTGGGCGGCCGGAACCGGAAGAAGGCGGCACGGAAGGCAGATGCCTGCCGGATTATCGGAATCTTTGGCATGCTTGGGTCTATGTCTAACCGCGCCGGAACCCCTGCCCAACCATCCGACCTCGTTGACCTGACGGCACTGCTGGACGCCTATTTCGACGTCGCACCAGATCTGGGCGACCCGGGGCAGCGCGTCGCTTTCGGCACGTCCGGCCACCGCGGAAGTTCCCTGAAGGGTTCCTTCAACGAACCGCACATCGCTGCCATCACCCAGGCGATCGTGGAATACCGCACCGGACAGGGCATCACCGGCCCGCTCTTCATGGGCAAGGACACCCACGCCCTGTCCGAGCCGGCACAGAATACCGCCCTGGAAGTGTTGGCCGGCAACGGCGTCGAGGTGCTGATCGACGCGCGCACCGGTTACACGCCGACTCCGGCACTGAGCCACGCGATCCTCACACACAACGCCTCGCGCACGGACCAGGCGGACGGGATCGTGATTACCCCGTCGCACAACCCTCCAGCCGACGGCGGCTTCAAGTACAACCCGCCCTCCGGCGGTCCGGCAGACTCGGACACCACGTCGTGGATCGCCAACCGGGCCAACGAACTGCTCGAGGACGGGCTGCGCGGGGTCAAGCGGATTCCGCTGGGCCAGGCCCGGCTGGCGGACTCTGTGGGCTCCTATGACTTCCTGCAGCACTACGTTGCCGACCTCGGCTCCGTCCTGAACATGGACGTTATCGCCTCCTCCGGCCTGCACATCGGCGCGGATCCCATGGGCGGCGCATCCGTGGATTACTGGGGCGCCATCGGCGAGCAGTACGGCCTGAACCTCACCGTGGTCAACCCGAGTGTTGACCCGCAGTTCGGTTTCATGACCCTGGACTGGGACGAGAAGATCCGCATGGACTGCTCCTCCCCGAACGCGATGGCATCCCTGATCTCGCAGGCGGGCCAGTACGACATCGCGACGGGCAACGACGCCGATGCAGACCGCCATGGAATCGTCACCCCGGACGCCGGACTGATGAACCCCAACCACTACCTGGCCGCGGCCGTCGAGTACCTTTACGCGAACCGTTCCGGCTGGCGCAGCGATGCCATGGTCGGCAAGACCCTGGTCTCCTCCTCGATGATCGACCGGGTCACGGACAGCCTGGGCCGCCGGCTCATGGAGGTACCCGTGGGCTTCAAGTGGTTCGTTCCGGGCCTGCTTTCGGGCGAAGTGGCCTTCGGCGGGGAAGAGTCCGCAGGCGCTTCTTTCCTGCGCCTGGACGGCACCGCCTGGACCACGGACAAAGACGGCATCCTGCTGGCCCTGCTCGCCTCGGAAATCACCGCAGCCACGCAGAAGACGCCGTCCCAGCATTACCGCGAACTCACGAACCGGTTCGGGGACCCCGTGTACGCCCGCGTGGATGCCCCGGCCACCCGCGAGCAGAAGGCAGCGCTGTCCAAGCTGGCGCCGTCGGATGTCACCGCCACGACCCTGGCCGGCGAGGAGATCACCGCACGACTGACCGAGGCACCCGGAAACGGCGCGGCCGTGGGCGGCCTGAAGGTCACCACCGAAAATGCCTGGTTCGCGGCGCGCCCGTCGGGCACCGAGGACGTGTACAAAATCTACGCCGAGTCCTTCAAGGGCGAGGAGCACCTGCGGAAGGTCCAGTCGGAGGCCAAGGCCATAGTCGACGGCGTCATTTCCTAGCCCCATCGCACCGAGATAACAGAAACTGCCCGTATGAGCGTTCATACGGGCAGTTTCTGTTATCTCGTTTAGCTAGAGCAGGCGGCGCAAGATGCGGGACTTGAACCCGTTGTACGGCGGATATGCCACCCGCAGGGTGTCCAGCAGCGTGCCCTTGGAGAAGACCGGGCGCAGCTGGCTGAACGTGTCGAAGGAATGCTTGCCGTGATAGGCACCCATGCCGCTGGCACCCGCACCGCCAAACGGCAGCTCCGGAACGGCCAGCTGCACGATTGCCGCGTTGTGGTTCACGCTGCCGGCACGGACTCCTTCCTCAAACTTCCGCTGGTTGGCGGCCGAAGAAGTGAACAGGTACGACGCCAGCGGCGAGGGCCGGGAGTTGATGATGTCCATGGCAGCGTTCAGGTCCGGAACAGGAATGACCGGCAGGATCGGACCAAAGATTTCCTCCTGCATCACCGGGGATTCAAGCGCGACGCCGGTCAGCACCGTTGGCTCCAGGTACAGGGCTTCCCGGTCGCTTCGACCTCCTGAGGCCACGGTGCCGTCGGAAAGGTAGCCTGTGAGCCGGTCGAAGTGCCGTTCATTGATGATCCGTCCGAAGTCCGGGCTGCGGGACGGGTCCTTGCCCACGAATTCCCGGATGGCCTTGCCCAGGGCTGCCACCAGTTTGGGTGCTATGTCCTCAGTGGCCAGCACGTAGTCCGGCGCGACGCAGGTCTGCCCGGCGTTCATCAGCTTGCCGTAAACCAGGCGGCGGGCGACGGTGGCCAGGTTGCCGTCCAGGACGACGGCGGGCGACTTGCCGCCGAGTTCCAGCGTGACCGGTGTCAGGTGTTCCGCAGCGGCACGCATCACGGCTTTGCCGACCCGTTCCCCACCGGTGAAGAAGATGTGGTCGAAGCGTTCCTTCAGCAGCGCCTCGGATTCTTCCTGGGCGCCTTCAATGACCACTACGGCTTCGGGGTCCAGGTAGTGCGGAAGGATCCTGGCCAGGGCGGCGGATGTGGCCGGGGCCAGTTCGCTGGGTTTGAGCACCGCGGCGTTGCCGGCTGCCAGGGCGCCGATCAGCGGCGCCAGCAGGAGCTGGACGGGATAGTTCCACGGCGAAATGATGAGCACGACGCCGAGCGGCTGAGGTTCGGTACGCGCCGACGCCGGCTGCAGGCCGAGCGGGACGGGTACCTTGCGGCTCCGGGTCCAGTCCGCCAGGTGCTTCAGGGTGTACTCCACCTCGGAGCGCGTGATCGAGACTTCGGTGAGGTAGCTTTCGAGCTTGTTCTTGCCCAGGTCTGTGTGCAGTGCCGCAGCCAGTTCTTCTTCCCGCTCGGAAAGCAGGCGCAGCATGGCCTGCAGCTGCCCCCGGCGCCAGGCCAGCTCCCGGGTCCGGCCGGAATCGTAGGTCTTCCGGACCGCTGCGACCTGCTCAGGGATGGTACCCGGATTTGCCTGGCCGGAAGCCAGATCCGCGCTCACGCTTCGCCTCCCGTTCGGGTTCCCTGACCCGCAGGGGCAGGGTCCGCAGTGGCCGGGGCCGCCGGAGCCGGGTCCGCCGCCGGACGGCCGGTGAAATGGTCCATGGACTGGTAGACCTTGAAAACCCTGCCGGCCACGACGTCCCAGACCGGCTGCGGCAGCAGCCCGCGCAGGGCGCTTCCCAGCGGAACGGTCCAGGGCAGCTGGACGCGGGCCTTGCCGTCCAGCAGCGCCGTCCAGGCCTTGTCCACCACATATTCCGGCTCCATCAGGGGGGTCATCAGCGGGCCGCGGGCTCCTTCGAACATGCCGGTCTTGATGTAGCTCGGGATCAGCGTGGTCACCTGCACGTGCCCGTGACCGGCCTCTTCCAGTTCCAGCCGCAGCGAATCGCTCCACCCGATCACGGCCCACTTTGAGGCCGTGTAAACGCTCATCTTCGGAACGGAAAGCGTTCCGGACGCGGAAGCGACGTTCAGGATCCGTGCCGGGGTGCGGCGGTCGATCATGCCCGGCAGGAAGGCCCGGGTGATGTGCATGGGGGCCAGCGAGTTCACGTCCATCACCGCGTCGATGTCGGCGTCCGAGTGCTCCCAGAAATACTTGCCGCGGACTATTCCGGCGTTGTTGACCAGGATGTCCGGAGCCCCGGCCTCAACAAGGACGGCCTGGGCGGCTTCGGAGACCTCTGCCAGCGAGGAAACGTCAAGGCTCCAGGAACGCACGGTCGACGAGCCGAGGCCGCGCAGCCGTTCAGCGGCCGCCTCGAGCGCTTCCGCGTTGCGGTCCCAGAGCAGGACCTCCCGGGCGCCTTCGCGCACCGCCCGTTCGGCGTACAGGAGCCCCATGCCCATGGCGGCTCCGGTAATGAGTACCGTTCGTCCCGAAACTGTCATTCCCACGTGTATTCCGTCCGTCACAGGCCACCTTCGGCCTCATTGCTTTCCCGGTAAAATTGGTCGTGCGTGCAACATAGCGTGGCACAGAAGCCACGCCGGTAACATTCTCCACGAATCAATCCCCCAATGTCCCTTTGGAAGGCACACGCATGAGCAGGCTCGGCACAGACTGGAAACTCCACGGGAACGGCAGGACAGTTACTCCCGGCTCATTCGTCGCTCCGGATGAAAGGCTGAGCTGGCCGCGGACCATCGGCATCGGCGCCCAGCACGTTGTCGCCATGTTCGGCGCAACGTTCCTGGTGCCCCTGCTGACCGGATTTCCGCCGGCCACCACCCTGTTCTTCTCCGGCGTCGGGACGATCCTGTTCCTGATCATCACCGCGGGCAAGGTGCCCAGCTACCTGGGCTCCTCCTTCGCCTTTATTGCGCCGATCGCCGCTGCGGTAAACCAGCATGGACCCGGCGGCGCCCTGGGCGGCATCATCATGGCCGGCGCCACCCTGTTCCTGATCGGCCTCGCCGCCCAGCTGGCCGGCACCCGCTGGATCCAGGTCCTGATGCCGCCCACCGTCACCGGTGCGATCGTGGCACTGATCGGCCTGAACCTGGCGCCCACCACCCGGACCAACTACGAGGCCGGACCCATTACGGCAACCGTTACCGTCGTCGTAATCCTGCTGACAACAGTGCTGTTCAAGGGCCTGATCGGCCGCCTGTCCATCCTGGTCGGCGTCATGGCCGGGTATGCAGCGGCCGTGATCCAGGGCGAAGTCGACTTCTCCACGATCAACGACGCAGCCTGGTTTGGCCTGCCGGAGTTCATGGCACCGACCTTCCACTTCAACGTCATTGGACTGTTCGTACCTGTTGTCCTGGTGCTGGTTGCCGAAAACATCGGCCACGTGAAGTCGGTCGCCGCAATGACCGGCCGCGACCTGGACCCGTACACCGGCCGCGCCCTGATGGCCGACGGCGTTGCCACGGTTCTCGCCGGAGCCGGCGGCGGTTCGGGCACCACCACCTACGCGGAGAACATCGGCGTCATGGCCGCCTCCCGCGTGTACTCCACCGCGGCCTACTGGGTCGCCGGCATCACCGCCGTCCTGCTCAGCCTGTTCCCGAAGTTCGGGGCGCTCATCGCCACCATTCCCCCGGGCGTGCTCGGCGGTGCCGGCGTTGTGCTCTACGGCATGATCGGCATCCTCGGTGTCCGCATCTGGGTCGACAACCGGGTGAACTTCTCCAACCCGATCAACCTGTCCGTGGCCGGCGTCGCCCTGGTGGTCGGTATCGCCAACTACACGTGGAACGTCGCTGGCCTGACCTTTGAAGGCATCGCCCTGGGCACCGCAGCGACCCTGGTGATCTACCACGGCATGAGGGCGATTGCCCGCTGGCGCGGCACCATGCCGGACGAACCGCAGGAAGATGTCGGTTCCAAGCCGTCCAGCCTCGGCTAGGAACCGCTCGGGATCCTAGGCCCCCTCGAGAGCCGCCTGCGTGGCGCGGGCAACGTAGAATTCTGCCCGCGCCATCGCGTCCTCCGGGCCCTGCGCCAGGTCCAGCAGGCTTACCGCTGCCTCGACGCCGTACTCGGCCAGCACTTTCGGGCTCAGCGTGATCGCACCGGCCACCAGCACCACCGGGATGCCCCGGGCAGCCGCCAGGCGAGCGACCTCCAGCGGCGCCTTTCCGTAGCGGGACTGCTCATCGACGGAGCCTTCCCCGGAGAGCACCAGGTCTGCCTGGGCCAGTGCCGGTGCCAGCCCCACGAGGCCGGCAATGAGTTCAAAGCCGGGTTCAATCTGTGCCTTCGTGAAAGCCAGGAACCCGGAGGGGAAACCGCCGGCCGCACCGGCACCCGGAACGTCGACGTCGACGCCGGTTGCCTCCTTCAGCAGCCGGGCCCAGTTTCCCAGCGCCTCGTCCAGCAGCAGCCGGGCGGAGGAATCAGCGCCTTTTTGTGCCCCGAAGACGTGCGCGGCACCGTTGTGTCCGGTCAGCGGATTAGTGACGTCCGCAGCGATCCGGATCCGGGTGTCCTTCACCCGCGGGTCCAGTCCCGACGCGTCGACGGCGGCGGCCAATGCGAGTCCTGCGCCGCCCGGGGGAACCTGGTCGCCTGTGGCATCAAGGATCCGCAGGCCCAGGGCGGTCAGGGCGCCGGAGCCGCCGTCAGTCATCGCCGACCCGCCGATGCCCAGGATGATCTCCCGGGCGCCGGCGTCGAGCGCCGCCGTGATCAGCTGTCCACTGCCAAAGCTCGACGCCGCCAGGGACGTCTGCACTGACGGTTCCACGAGCATCAGGCCGGAGGAGCGCGCGGTTTCCAAGACCGCCGTCGTGCCGTCCATCGCCCAGACCGCGGTGACCTCGCGGCCAAGCGGACCTCGAACCCGCGCCGTGCGTTCCTCGGCTCCGGCGGCGAGAGCGGCTTCGAGGGTGCCTTCCCCGCCGTCGGCGACCGGAATGCGGGTGACGTCGGCGTCCGGATAGACGGACAGCACCCCCTGAGCCATGGCCGCGGCGGCCTCCTGGGCAGTGAGGCTGCCTTTGAACTTGTCCGGGGCTATCAGCACGCGCATGGATTACATCCTGCCAGCCTGCACGGGAAAACCTATAGACTCCCCTCAGCTCCGGCGGGCGCCGGAACTCATAGACTCTGGGGGAAAAATGACGGCTTTTTCAGGCGTGGGTGCGATCTTTGGAATCCTGTATGTGCTGGTGATCCTTGCGGTCACAGTGCTCGCCATTTGGGCACTGGTCCTGCTGATCATCTTCCTCAGGCTCCGCATCGCCGAACTGCGCTCGGCAGCCAACGCCGCTCCCGGAGACCCCCTGGGCTAGGCGCTGCCGGAACCCTGCGGCCAGGCGCCGCGGGCAGAAAGCACCTGGGAGAGCACATCCGCACGGTCTGAAACGAGGCCGTCCACTCCCAGGTCCATCAGGCCTTCCATCAGCGGGCGGGTGTTGACAGTCCAGACATGCACCTGGATGCCGGCGCGGTGGCAGCGCCGCAGGAAGGCAGGGCGGACCACCGGAATTCCACGGAAGTCCAGCGGGACCTGCACGCAGCCGAACCGGCCCAGCCGCGCCGCCAGTCCGCCCAGTCCCAGCGGCGAGAGCAGCAGCATTGCCGCGGTCCCGGCGGAACCGGCGGAGGAAGCCGCCGGACGGGACAGCCGGCGCAGGCAGTCCAGCCGCCTCCGGTCGGAGAAGGAGGTCACCAGCACGCGGTCATGCGCCTGGTGCTTTTCGATCAGGGCGGCCAGTGCCGCAGCTCCGGCGGCGTCCTTGATGTCCACGTTCAGGCGCACGTCCGGCCACCGGACCAGGACTTCCTCCAGCGTGGGGATCGGCTCGGTGCCGCCCACGCGGACCCCGCTCAGTTCACGCAGGCTGCGGGCACTGATCGGGCCTGATCCGTCCGTGACGCGGTCCAGGGTCTCATCATGGAAGGCCATGAGCACCCCGTCACTGGTGGTCCGGACATCCGTTTCCAGATACCCGAAGCCCAGGTCCACCGCGGCTTGGAAGGCTGCCAGGGTGTTTTCCAGTCCGGCCGGGCTGAACCCCCGGTGGGAAAGGCCCAGCGGGGCTGCGGCGCCTGAGTGCTGTGGCAGGAAAGGCGGGGTGAAGTACGGCAGGGGTGCGCTCACAGCTGTACTTTATCGCCTGCCGCCGGCCGACTTGCACTGCTGCCGGGTCCACGGAAGCACTGCCGGAATTAGACTTGCTGCACCCGGGGGACGGCACCTTCGCCTACCGCGCCGGTGAGCCATGGAGGTGGCGCATGCAGCACGATTCTGCCCGGGGGACGGCGGCACGCTACCTCCGCTGGCCGGCGGACGGTCTGCGGGGTGCCTTGGCGAAGTCGCCGGTGACCCTCGTCTTCCTCACACTGTTCTGGTTCCTGGGAATCCTGACCTCTTCACTCCTGCGGGGCCCGGAAGATCCCCTGCTTCCGTGGGTGAGTGTGTCTGGCCATACGCTGCCCGGCCACTGGCCTGCACTGGTGCTCTCGGCCCTGTGGGCCAACGGACTGGCCGGGTACATCGGCGGAACCGTGCTGGCCCTGCTGGTGGGGCTTCCGGCGGAACGGCTGTTGGGGAGCCTCCGGTTCCTTGCCGCAGCGGTGGGAACGCAGGTTATCGGCGCGTTGGCGGGTATTGGCTTTGCGGCCGCCCTGCGGGGAGTCTTCGAGAACTGGGGGCGTGAGCTCAGCACGGATTCCTTTGTGGGGCCCGTGGCGGTGTTCTGCGGAATCGCCGCCGCCGCCTCTGCCGGGGTGGGAACGCTCTGGCGCCGCAGGGTGCGGCTGCTCCTGTTCACCCTCCTAGTGGTTCTGGCCCTGTACTCCGGGGCGCTGCGGGACGTGATGGCCCTCGGCGCGGCAGTGGCCGGTGGGCTGTGGGGGCCGTATCTGTTGGGGCGGCGGCCGCGCTGGCCCCGCGGGCTGGTCTCCAGTCTCCGTGAGGCACGGGTCCTGGTGGCTCTGGCCGTGGTGGCTACCGCTGCAGGACCGGTCATCGCCGCCCTGAATGTTCGCGCCGTCGGACCGCTGGCTGTCCTCGCCTACCTGTTCACCAACGCCGAGACGCTGGATCCGGTGGCACTGGCCAACATTTGTGCCGATCCGGGAATGCGCGCGGAATGCCGGACTGCCGAGTTGGAGCAAAGTGCCGGGTTGGCGGGATTCTTTCTGGCTGTACTGCCCCAGGTACTGCTGGTCGTTTTTGCCGCCGGACTGCGCCGGGGGCGCCGGTTCGCGTGGATCGGCGCCCTGGTCCTGCAGGGGCTCATGACGCTGACCGCAGCGGTTCATACCGGCCTCTTCCTGGCCGGCCACACCGGCGGCGTGTACGGAGTGGGCGGACGCGTGCAGCCCCTGGCGCTGGTGCTCCCCATGCTGCTGCCGCTGCTCATCTTCGTGCTGCTGGCCGTCACCGGCCGGCGCCTGTTTGCCGTGTCAGCCCCGCCGGGCACCTACCGGCGGCTGTTCCTGGTCTGCGCCGCGGCAGGTGTACTGCTGGCCGCTCTCTGGGTGGCCGGCGGGCTGGTGCTGCGCACCGGCTTTACTCCGCAGGCCAGCCTGCCCACACTGCTGGCGGATCTGCCGCTGCGCTTCCTTCCGGTCTTCGAGATCATCTCCGCCCCGCCGCAGCTGCTGCCGGAGTCTGTTCCCGCCATCATTCTGTATGAAGGGGTGGGCGCGGCGTTCTGGGTATTGACCTGCGTGCTGCTGCTTCGGTCGTTCCTTGAACCGGCGTACAGCAGGTTCGCTGCGGATAAGGAACGGGCCAGGGACCTGCTGGCCTCCAGCGGGGGCAGCACCATGGCGTGGATGACGCTGTGGAGCGGGAATTCCTATTGGTTCTCCCCTACGGGCCACTCCTATGTGGCTTACCGCCTGAATTACGGTGTGGCCCTGACCGTGGGAGACCCCGTTGGACCGGCGGAGGAACTGCACCGCAGCGTGGAGGGCTTTGCCGCCTTCTGCGCCGACGCCGGGGTGACCGCCTGCTTCTACTCAGTGAATGAAGCAACCCGGGACGCGGCAGCCGGGCTGGGCCACACCGACCTGCAGGTCGCGGAGGAGACGCTGCTTCCGCTGGGGTCCCTCGAGTTCCGGGGCAAGCGTTTCCAGGACGTGCGGACAGCGTTCAACCATGCCAGGAAGGCCGGGATCCGGGCCGAGTGGAGCACTTACCGCACCGCACCGCTGTCCATCCTGGACCAGATCCACGCCATCTCCGAAGAGTGGGTGGCGGATAAGAAGATGCCGGAAATGGGTTTCACCCTTGGTGGGATCGAGGAACTTGACGACGACGGCGTGCGGCTTCTGCTGGCAGTCGACCAAGATCGTACGGTGCACGGGGTGACCTCCTGGCTACCCGTCTACCGGGAGGGGGAAATTATCGGCTGGACGCTGGATTTTATGCGCCGGCGCGCACACGGCTTTCCTCTGGCCATGGATTTCCTCGTCGCCTCGGCAGCGCTGTCCCTGCAGGATGAAGGGTGCCGCCTGTTAAGCCTCTCCGGTGCGCCACTGGCCCGGAACGAGGCCTCCTCCACGGCAGCATCCGGGTCCGGAACCGCTGCCGCGGCCGGTACAGACACTGCTGCGCGGCGGACAACCGCAACACCTCCTGCACTTGTGTGGCTGATGGACCGGCTGGGAGCCACCCTGGAACCGGTGTACGGTTTCCGTTCCCTGCTGGCTTACAAGGCCAAGTTCCAGCCGCAGTATGTTCCGCTCTATATGACCTATCTGGATTCGGCGTCGCTGCCGGCGATAGCGAACGCGCTGGCCCGGGCCTACCTGCCGCACGTGTCCGTGGGCCAGACGTTCTCGATGGCCCGCAGGATCATAGGTCCCCAGCGATGAACCTGGCGCTGACCACGGGCGCAGTCCCGCTCGGACTCTTCGCCTTGGGAGTGCTCGGCCTGTGCTGGCTGTGCGCCGGACCCCCGCGGTACCTCACCCGGGTGGTTCCGCTGGCACTGATGGGCGCCCTGGCGGGAACCGTGCTGTTGTTCGTGGCCGCTGAGCTGCTGCTGTCCTGGTGGAATGCTTCGTTTCCCCGGTATCTGTATTTATATTCCGCTGCAGGAATACTGGCCGTACTGCTCGTGGTTCCGCGCTGGCAGCACAGCCGGGGTTTCATTCGGCGGACCGCGACAGTGCTGTCCACCGCCGCCGTGCTGCTCGCTTCGGCCTCAGCCGCGAACGTTGCTTACGGGCAGTACCCCACGATCCAGTCCCTGGTGGAACGCCCCGGAGCATCGAGCGGTGAGGTGCCCCTGCGGAAACTGGTTCCGGGACAGGACACCACGCCAAGCACGGAAGCGAACTGGACGCCGCCGTCGAACATGCCCTCGGAGGGCGGCGTCTATAACGTGCGGATCCCCGAGTCCGGGTCCGGGTATGCTGCCGGATCCAGCCTGGTTTACCTGCCGCCCGCCTATCTGGTTACGCCCCACGCCCGGAACCTCCCGGTGCTGATTGCCCTGCACGGTCAGCCAGGGGGGCCTGCGGACTGGTTTGCCGGCGGCCAGCTCCAGCAGGTGATGGACGACTTCGCGGCGCGGCATCACGGACTGGCGCCCGTCGTCGTCATTCCCGATCTCTCCGGCGGATCCAACTCCAACTGGTCGCTTTGCCTTGATTCGAAACAGGGCCGCGGAGCCACCTACCTCGCCGAGGATGTACCCCGCTGGATCCGGGAGAACCTTTCGGCCGGACTCAGCGATCCGCGGCAGTGGGCCGCCGCAGGCTACTCCTACGGAGGAACCTGTGCCGTGCAGCTGGCTGTGAACTTTCCCGGGTCCTTCCCCACGTTCATCGACATTGCCGGAGAGAACGAACCCACGATTCCCGGCGGAATGCAGTCACTGCTGAATACCTATTTTGGAGGCGATCCCGCTGCCTTCGCGGCACAGAATGCCTTGGACGTGCTCAAACAGCAGTCCTTTCCGGATACCGCAGGAATAGTGGTCGTCGGAAAGGACGACGGCGTGTACAACGGGGAAGGCCGGCAGGTCTATGAGGCAGCCAAGGCCGCGGGCATGGACATCCAGCTGCAGGAACTGCCCGGCGGACACTCCTGGCAGGTGTGGAAGGAAGGGCTCGCCGGAAATCTGGACTGGCTGGGCCACCGGCTTGGCATACTGGGTCCATGACCGACGCCCCTGCTGCCCGGCTCCAGCGCCAGGTCTCCCGTGCTGCCCGGGCGCTGGGGAAGCACGGGGTCCTGCTCCTCACGCTGGCTGCCGGCCTGATACCGGCCCTGCTGCTGGCCCTGCTGGCGGGAGGCGTCTACGACGCCGTCGCGGAGGAGGAGGGTGTGGCGGCCCTGGACCAGCCGGTGCTCGCTGCCGCGCAGTCCATCCGTTCCCCGGCGCTGGACACCGCGGTGACCTGGCTGACCAACCTTGGCGGGACCATAGGGCTGCCGCTTCTGGCCATAGCCGCTGTGGCGGTGCTGTGCCGGTGGCAGCGCAGCTGGACTCCCCTGGTCCTTACCGCCTCCGCTGCTGCGGGATCCCTGCTGATGACCGTTGCCGGCAAGGCGCTGGTGGGACGGTCCCGGCCGGCGCTTTCCGATGCCGTTCCGCCGTATGAATATTCCGCGTCCTTTCCCAGCGGGCATTCACTGAACTCCCTGGTGGTCACCGGAACGGTTGCGTACCTGCTGTTCCTCCATCTGGACTCCCGGCGGGGCAGGATTATCACGGTGGTTCCGGCCGTGGCGTTTATTGCAGCTGTGGGGCTGAGCCGGGTCTATCTGGGCCATCACTGGCTGACAGACGTGCTGGTGGCCTGGTTCTTGGGACTCGCCTGGCTGGCCATCCTCATTACGGTGCATCAGCTGCTGCACGCACGCCGGCTGCGGAAGCTTCCGGCGCAGTAGCGCTACCGGCCGCTCAGCAGATCCTCCAGCACCTGGGCTACGCCGTCCTCCTCGAACGGCGGCGCTGTGCGGGGCGCGGCCGCGCGGACGGCAGGATGCCCGGAGGCCATGGCGTAACCCCGTCCTGCCCATCCCAGCATGCCCAAGTCGTTGGGCATGTCACCGAAAGCGACGACATCGGCTGCCTCAATGTGGAGGGAGGCAGCGTACTCCGCCAGCGTCACGGCTTTGTCCAGGCCGGGAGCGGACATTTCCAGCATCGGAACAGACGGGGCCGAATGGGTGGTGGAAACCAGATGCGCAACCTCGGGCTGGACCGTCCGGAGGAACTCATCCGGATGGACGTCCTGCACCCGGGCGAGGAACTTCACCACGCGGCTTCCCGGTCCCAGCGACTGGACCAGCGGCGCGGGAGCTACCTCCCCCAGCAGGTCAGCACCGCCGTCCTGCAAAAAACCGGGCTCCAGGTGGAAACCTTCCACGGTTTCGGCCGCGAACCGCACAGCGGGATAGAGGCGGCGGATGATCCCTGCGGCTTGGAACATACCGTCCAGCTCCAGGGCCCTGGACCACGTCACCCGCGCGGCCTCGAGGTCATAGAGAATTGCCCCGTTGGAACAGATAACGGTGCCGGTGTGGCCCAGCTGGTCGCGGATCGGGCCCAGCCAGCGTGGCGGCCTGCCGGTGACAAAGACAACCTTGATACCGGCGTCGACGCACTTGCGGAACGCATTGACGGTCCGGTCGCTGATCCGGTTGTCCCGCCCAACTATCGTTCCGTCCAGGTCACTTGCTACCAGCCGCATGCCCCGCCTTTCCGTCGGCTTCCAGATTAGCGGGAATGCGTGCCCCCACGGCCAACCGCAGTCCGCTGGTCCGGGTAACCCGGCGGCCTAGAGCAGTTCCTCCCGCCGGGGCGGGTCCGCACCCGGACGCGAGACGGTCACTGCTGCCGCCCGGGCGGCATAGGCAAGGACGGCTTCGAGGTCCCCCACCCCGATCTTCCGCAGTTCCGGGCGGCGGGCAGCGCCGTCGTAATTGCGGTCCATGAGCCCGGCAATCAGCGCCGCCATGAAGGAGTCTCCGGCTCCAACGGTGTCCGCGACGGCGACGGCGGGCGCCGGTACCTCGCAGCTCCCGGAGGCAGCCACACCCCAGGGTCCGCGGGAACCGCGCGTCACGACCACCACCGCCGGTCCCATGCCGAGCCATGCCCGGGCCGCGTCTTCGGCGGACTGGTCCGGGTAGAGCCAGGCGAGGTCCTCGTCGGAGGCCTTCACGACGTCGGCCAGACGGACAAACTTTTCCGCCTGCTCGCGTGCATATGACACATCGGTGATGATGGTCGGCCGGCAGTTCGGATCAAAAGTGATGGTGGCCTGGGGATGGGCGCGTTCGACGGCGGCAAGGACCTCGTGTGCCCCGGGGGAGAGCATGGTGGCAATAGAGCCCGTGTGAAGGAGCGTGGTTCCCCCGAGCAGCCGCGGCAGCTTCTCCGCCAGGCCGGGCAGCGACCACTCCAGGTCGAAGGTGTACCGGGCACCGCCGGCGGGATCGAGGGTGGCCGTGGCAACGCTGGTGGGCCGGTCATCCGCCGGCAGGGCGGTGAGGACCGAATTGTTCCTCAGGTGCTCAGCGATCAGCACGCCGTTGGCGTCGGCGCCGTACCGGCCAAGGAATTGCACCGGCCGGCCCAGCCTGGCCACTCCTACCGCGACGTTGAGCGGACTGCCGCCCGGATGGGACCGGCGGGGCGCGGTATCGCTGAGGACTTCGTCGATGAGGGCTTCGCCAATGACTGTGATCACGCCCTCAACCTACCGATTGCGGCACCGGCGGCGCTAGCGGGGACTCGCTTCGGCCGCGTCTTCGAGCGCACGCAGCACCTCATCCCAGCCCGCCGTTCCCGGGGTGATCATCTCAAAGTGATCCCCGGGAATGAGGCGCAGTTCCGCGGTTCCGCCTGCCGCGTGGGCGGCCTGGACGTAGGACTCGGCAAGTTCCAGAGGCACCGTTGCGTCCTCCTTGCCGTGCAGGACGAGCACCGGCACCGGCACCGGCACGGTCCGGATCGGGTCGGCAGCCTGCCAGCGCTCTGGGTCTTCTTCGGGTCCCGCACCGAGGAAATTCTCCACTGCGGCGCTGCTCAGTCCCAGCTCATGGGCACGGCGCAGGTCCAGCACCCCGGACTGGCTGACGACGGCGTCCAGCGCCACCCGGGGCGCCTGCCGTCCCGCCGCCCAGACCGCCAGCTGCCCGCCGGCCGAGTGTCCCAGCGCGATCACCGGTCCCGGCAGGCCGGTGCCGCCGGGTTCGGGAAGCGCCGCCAGCGCATCGATGCCGGCGCCGATGTCAGCGAAGGTCTGCGGCCAGCCGCCGCCGTTTCCGGCGCGGCGGTACTCCAGGTTCACGGCAGCCCATCCCCGCCCCGCCAGGTCAGAGGCGAGTGGCCGGCCCAGTTCCAGCGAGTACATCGAACGCCAGTATCCGCCGTGGATGACGACCACGGTTCCGCGCACCGGCTGCCCGCCCGGCGGAAGCGTCAGCTCACCGAACTGTTCAGGATGGCTGCCGTAAGTGAACCGCTGTGGCATGGGTCGTCCTTTGTCACGGAGAGGTGCCTGCAACTGCCTGCACCCGGCAGGCCGCCGTCGTCCTAATCTGGAGATGAGCCTAGCCGCCGGACCGTCCGCTGTCTGCGGCGTGCCCTAGGCTGGCAGAAACTGCGAAAGGACAGAAGTGAGCGCGTGGGACACCCTGGATGACCGGCTGCGCCCGGTGGTTCAGGCCAGCACGGACGAATATGCCCGGGTTCGCCCGGCACTGGAAGCCGTGACGGCGGAAATGGAAGCCAGCCTGCGGGCCGTGTTCGAGGACACCCCGGTGAAACCGCTGTTCATCGCTTCACGGACCAAATCGGTGGAGTCGTTCCGGGACAAGGCGTCGCGCACGCTCCCGTCGGAGAACCCGGACGAAGTGCCGACCTTGCTTTTCCCGGATCCGCTGCGGAACCTTACCGACCTGGTGGGTGTGCGCGTCATCATGACCCTGCCGCACGAAGTTGATGAGGCAGCGAACCTCATCAAGCGCCAGCGGGCTGAGTTCGACTGCCGGGGAGACCGGGAAAAGGACATCGGTTCAATCGAGTCCGGGACCTACGGCTACTCCAGCCGGCACCTGATCCTGCGCACCATCCAGAACGAGACAGTGCGCGAGTTCCACCGGCTGCTCGAACCTTCGCAGAAGCCGAACGGCAGCTACTTGTTTGAGGTGCAGATCCGCACGGTGCTCGCCCACGCCTGGTCCGAGATTGAGCACGACATCCGCTTCAAAGCCGGGGATCCGCGGGCGTGGAGCCCGTACTTCGACCGGCAGTTCATTGCCACGGCCGCCATGCTGGAAACTGTGGAGAACGAGTTCGCCGAACTGCATGAGCGCTACGAGACGGTGACCGGTTTCTGGGATGAGGAAGGTGAAGGGTCAGCGCCGCTGACACCGAACCGGATCCGGCATGTCTGGATGACCCTGCTGCCCCACGTGAACCGCAAGGCCGGAGACGACTGGGGCTGGGCCGCTGAACTGCTCGCTGCTCACGGCCTGAAAACCACGATGGACCTGGCCGGGCTGCTCCAGGCCGAGGCCATCACAGAGGTCCGTGCGGCCCTGGACCACCGCTACTCGCCGGGCCCGGACCGCCTGCTGGATGACCTCCTGCTCTGGCGGTTCGGCAAGAAGCACATCGACCTGACGGCCGAGCCGGAGGACGCTTCGTCCCAGCCGAGGCGTGAATCCCTGGGCCGGCGCTATCGGCAGATGCAGCTCTACCGGGCGCGGGAGAACTAAGTTCTCCCGCCGGCGAGGGCGGGCGGCGTCGCCTGTTTCCTCACGCCGAGGCGCGGAGGACAAGGGTGACCGGCGGCAGGTTCTGCTCCGGTGCCGCCGTGACGGTGCCGAAACTCCCGGGTTCCACCAGTGACTCCGTAGCCAGCTGGGCGAACAGCACGCCGATTCGGCGGGCATGGACACTGACCGTAGTCAGCGGAGGCACTGCGAGGCGGGCCAGCGGAATGTCTTCTGCCCCAATCACGGCAAGGTCCGACGGCGCGGACCGGTTGAGCATGGACAGTCCAGCCAAGAGGGCAAACGCGTATTCATCGTCAAAGGCACAGACTCCGGTCACTGGTGTATCCGCGAAAAGCCACCGGCCAACGGCTCCGGAAGCGTCCGCAGGGTCAAGATTGATCCGCTCTACGGCCGGGCGCTGCAGCCCGTGCCGGTGACAGGCCTCCTCGATGGCGGCCAGGCGCGCCTCGGCCCGCCACTGATACCCGGGCGCGGCAGGCAGGGCAACGCCGATCCGCCGGTGCCCGGAACGGGCGAGGTGCTGCACCTGCAGGGCGCCGATCCCAAGATCAGGACCCAGCGGATCGGCATGGTCCTGCTGCAGGGAGGCCATAGGCACGCCGGTGGCCTGAAGCGCGTCCAGGTCCGGCTCCTGAAGCGGGGTTGCAAGGATCAATGCCGCCGGCACCAGGGAGCGCACCAGCGGTGCGGCCGCACCCCCGTCCGGCAGGCGGTGCGCAATCAGCCTCAGGCCAGCCTGTTCAACCTGGTCCGAGGCTCCGTCCAGCACCATGGCCAGTGCCCGGCCCAGGGGTTCGGGCGGCAGGAGCATCAGGACAAGGTCACTGCGTCCCCGCCGAAGGGTGCGTGCTGCGGTCGACGGCGCGTACCCCAGCTCCTGCGCGGCGGCCAGAACACGCCCCCGGGTAGCGGCCGAGATACTTTGCCCGGCACGACCGTTGAGCACGTAGCTAACGGTGGCCCGGGAGACCCCTGCAGCGCGTGCCACGTCGGCGGACGTCACCCGAGATGCCATTGGGTACCTCGCCTTCCCTTCATCCTGTGCAGACCAGCCTGCCCTTGCGACAGGGGGCCGGTAGTGAGCTAATCTGACCTTACACGCGCTACTTACACGTGTAACCCTGTGCGGCCTGCACCCCGGCCGCACCGACGAAAGGACTACCCTCTATGTCCACCACACCCCTGACAGCCCGCAACACGATCGAGGAATGGCTCAACCACCCCGTGGGCGGCCCGGTCCTGCGCGGCTTCCTGGCCCAGACCGGAAGCGACGAAGCTTCCCTCGGTCCGGCCAAGGCACTCAAGCTCCAGCAGCTCGTAGACATGAGCCAGGGCCAGATGCCCCAGGCAGCCGTCGATGAAATGGTGAAGGCAGCCAACGGCGGCGTGATGCCGGAGCTCGAAGAAGACGTACTGCCCACCGTTGCTGACCGCTTCAAGGGCAAGACCGTGATCGTCACCGGCGCCGGCTCCGGAATCGGCCGCGCCACCGCGTCCCGGATCGCCCGCGAAGGCGGCCGGGTGATTGCCGTAGACATTGCCGAAACGAAGATCAAGGAACTGGCCGAAGAGCTCGGCGAGGCCATCGTCCCGGTAGCTGCCGACCTCACGGACCTCGACGCCGTGGACCGGATCATCGCTGCCGCGGGCGGACAGATCGACGGCCTGGCCAACGTCGCCGGCATCAATGACGACTTCAGCCCGCTGCACGAGGTCTCCGACGCCATGTGGCAGAAGATTTTCGCCGTGAATGTGGACGGCCTGGTCCGCCTGACCCGCGCCGTTCTTCCCGGCATGCTGGAAGCCCATAAGGGCGCAATTGTGAATGTCACTTCCGAAGCGGGCCTGCGCGGATCCGCATCCGGTGTGGCTTACACGGCCTCCAAGCACGCCGTAGTGGGCATCACCAAGAGCTCCGCGTTCATGTATGCCAAGGAAGGCATACGCATTAACGCAGTGGCTCCGGGCGGCGTCGCCACCGGCATTCCCATGGGCGGCAAGACCTCCGAGTACGGCGAGGCCCGCCTGACCCCGGCCCGCGTGCTGATCCCCGGTCTGGCCTCCGCCGAGGACCTGGCAGCCTCCATCACCTTCCTGCTCAGCGATGACTCCGTGAACATCAACGGTGCAATCATGCCGTCCGACGGCGGCTGGTCCGCAGGCTAAGCCCGAGTCACCCGAGCCAAGGAGAAACTATGAAGTCAGTCCACGTCACTGCCCCCGGCAAGAACGAATGGGTGGAAGTTGAGCGGCCGGTTGTTGGTCCGCGAGACGTCCTGCTGAAAATGAAGGCCTGCGGAATCTGCGGTTCCGACGGGTTCTATACGCAGATCGGGGGTATCCCGCCCAGGCAGGGCGCAACCCCGCTTGGGCACGAACCCGCCGCCGAGGTTGTCGAAGCAGGCGCCGAAGTAAACGGGTTCGCCGTCGGTGACCACGTGGTCATCGACACGATGGCCTTCACCGACGGGCTGCTCGGCAGCGGCGGGGCCCAGGGCGGACTCTCCGAGTATGTAGTAGTCCGCGACGCGGAGCCGGGACGCCAGCTGCGGGTCATCCCCGACCACATCCCCTGGGAGGTGGCTGCCCTGAATGAACCGATGGCAGTCGCCTACCACGCGGTAAACCGCACGGATCCCAAGCCAGGCGACAAAATCGTGGTTTTTGGTGCGGGTCCGATCGGTCTGGGCGCGGTCCTCGGCTACCGCCGGCGCGGCGCCTCGCACATTGTGGTGGTGGACCTTGTGCCCTCCCGCTTGGAGAAGGCACTGCAGATCGGCGCTGATGCCGTTATCAACTCCGCCGAAGAGGACGTAGCGGCCCGTCTGGTCGAGCTGCACGGTGACGGAGCAACCATGATGGTCCGCGGCACCCGGTCCGGAACCGACATCTTCCTTGACGCGGCCGGTGCACCAGTGGTCCCCCAGACCGTGGGCAATGTGGCAAAATCCGGTGCCGTCCTGGGGATCGTGGCGGTCCACAAGAAACCCGTGGAGCTGGACTTCGGTTCGATCCTCACCACGGAGCTCACGATCGTCTTTGCGATGGGCTATCCGACGGAGATCTTCGAGGTCACCGACGACATCATCGAGAACTGGCAGAAGTATGCACTGATCATTAGCGATGTGCTTCCCTTCGACCGTTCCCTTGAAGCCCTGGAACTGGCACAGACCCCAGGGGCTGCGGACAAGGTCGTTGTCACCTTCGACTGACGTTTCGGAAACGGGCCCGAAGCACAACGGCGGCCGGTCCCCTTCTTCGCGAAGGGAACCGGCCGCCGTCGTCATTCGAGGGGCCAGTTACGGCTCGTTTCACGCCTTATAAGAGCCGCATCTGGCCTCTCGGTGGGGATTAGGAACCGGAAACCGCGGCCGCCAGCTTGTTCAGCGAGCCTTCGAGCTCTTCCTTGCTGACCATCGGGAAGGAGACCTTCTTCAGGGTTTCCTTGTCCGTGACCTTGCTCCAGTCATAGGTCAGGGTCACTTCGGTGGAATCCGGGCCCATGGACGCCA
Organism: Arthrobacter sp. 7Tela_A1; assembly: GCF_049311065.1. Classification (NCBI taxonomy): domain Bacteria; kingdom Bacillati; phylum Actinomycetota; class Actinomycetes; order Micrococcales; family Micrococcaceae; genus Arthrobacter; species Arthrobacter sp. 7Tela_A1. Next base: position 131,474 of record NZ_JAXIOO010000003.1, read on the forward strand.
GCTCCCACATCCATTCCCAGCCGGCGGGCTCGGTGCCGGCGACGGCGGTCTGCCAGGCCAGCAGCTTGTTGTGGTCAAAACCGGTGACGTGGTTGTCCGTCTTGTAGTCACCCATCTTGGCGTTGTTCATGTTCATGGTGAACACATCGCCGACCTTGGCGATGCGGTCGGTCTTCTCGTCAGAAACCACCATGCCGGAACCGTCCAGCTCGTGGTGCCGCTCGGGGTTGGAGAGCAGGTGGAAGATGTCCCCTGCCGGTGCGTCGATGACGCGGGATACGGAAATGGTCGACTGTTCGTTGGACATAGTGCTCCTTCGTGTAGACGGATCATGCCATCCCGGCGGGCGGTAGCCCGCGGGAAACCTAGTCTTGCGTTGAACGCTGGGCCTCTTCGAGCGTCCACCCGCTGATGAACGGCGGGTCCTGCCCCTCATCCCGGGTGTACTGGCGGCACCGCTGGCGCTCGTCCTGCAGCCACTGCCGGAAGCCGGCTTGGGTGGACCCCAGCGACGGTACGCGGTCCAGCACGTCGATGGCCAGCTGGAACCGGTCGATCTGGTTCAGCATCGCCATGTCGAACGGCGTGGTGGTGGTGCCTTCTTCCTTGTAGCCGCGCACATGCAGGTTGGAATGGTTGGTGCGGCGGTACGTCAGCCGGTGGATAAGCCACGGATAGCCGTGGTACGCGAAAATCACCGGCCGGTCCTTGGTGAACAGGGTGTCGAAATCACGGTCGGAAAGCCCGTGCGGATGCTCCGTGGAATCCTGCAGCCGCATCAGGTCCACCACGTTCACCACCCGGATCCGCAGCTGCGGCAGGCGCTCCTTCAGCAGCGCGGCTGCAGCGATGGTCTCCAGCGTGGGCACATCCCCTGCACAGCCCATGACGACGTCGGGATCCGGCTGCGGGCCGGGCCCGTTGCCCTCGCTGCCGGCGAAGTCCCACACCCCGATCCCCCGTTTGACGTGCAGCTTAGCCTGCTCCGGATCCAGCCATACGGGTGCCGGCTGCTTGCCGGAGACCACCACGTTCACCCGGTCCCGGGTCCCGAGGATGTGCTGCGTGACGGCCAGCAGGGTGTTGGCATCCGGCGGCAGGTAGACCCGGATCACGTCAGACTTCTTGTTCACCACGTGGTCGATGAACCCCGGGTCCTGGTGCGAGAACCCGTTGTGGTCCTGCTGCCAGACGTGGCTGGAGAGCAGATAGTTCAGCGATGCGATGGGCTGGCGCCAGGACAGCTCCCGGCTGACCTTCAGCCACTTGGCGTGCTGGTTGAACATGGAGTCGACAATGTGGACAAAGGCTTCATAGCAGTTGAAGACGCCGTGCCGGCCGGTGAGCAGATAGCCTTCCAGCCAGCCCTCGCAGAGGTGCTCGCTGAGCACCTCCACCACCCGGCCGCTGCGGGCCAGGTGTTCGTCCACCTTCTCGATCCGCTGCTGCCAGACCTTGTCCGTCACGCCGTAAACTTCCTGCAGCCGGTTCGACGCCGTCTCATCCGGCCCGAAGATCCGGAAGTTCTCCGGGTTGAGCCGGATGATCTCCGCGAGGTACTTTCCGAGGTTCAGCATGGGGCTCACGCGTTCCCCGCCCGGCTCCTCAAGCGCGACGGCGAAGTCCGCATAGGCGGGCAGCCTCAGGTCCTGGAGCAGGCGGCCGCCGTTGGCATACGGGGTCGCGCTCATGCGCAGGTTGCCGGCCGGGGCCAGGGACGCGATTTCGCCGCGCAGCCGCCCCGCGCCGTCGAACAGTTCCTCCGGGCGGTAGGACTGCAGCCAGTCCTGGAGCTGGGTGAGGTGTTCCGGATTGTCGTGCACCTCGGACAAGGGAACCTGGTGCGCCCGCCAGGTCCCTTCCACCGGTTTGCCGTCCACTTCCCGCGGACCGGTCCAGCCCTTGGGGGAACGGAGAACGATCATGGGCCAGCGCGGGGCGTGGGGATCGACGTCACCGGCAGGCGGAGTGTCAGCCGGAACCGCAGGCTTCCCGCTGGTCCGGTGGGGCGCCTGGATCGCGTGGATCTCTGAGAGGCAGGTGCTGAGCGCCGCGGCGAAGTCCTCATGGGCGGCCATCACGGCGTCCGGGTCCGTCACGGTTACGAAGTGCGGGCGATAGCCGTAGCCTTCGAGCAGCTTCACCAGCTGGGATTCGGGCATCCGGGACAGCACTGTGGGGTTGGCGATCTTGTAGCCGTTCAGGTGCAGGATCGGCAGGACGGCTCCGTCCACGGCCGGGTCCAGGAAGCTGTTGGAGTGCCAGGATGCGGCCAGCGGACCGGTCTCGGCCTCGCCGTCGCCAATCACCGTGGCCGCCACCAGGTCCGGGTTGTCGAAGACGGCACCGTAGGCGTGGGCCAGCGAGTAGCCCAGCTCGCCGCCCTCATGGATGGAGCCGGGGGTTTCCGGTGCTGCGTGGCTGGGCACGCCGCCGGGATAGGAGAACTGCTTGAACAGGGTGCGCAGCCCGGCTTCGTCCTCGTCGATGTGGCTGTAGATCTCCGAGTAGGTCCCCTCCAGCCAGGCGTTCGCGACGTTGGCCGGCCCGCCGTGGCCCGGGCCGGTGATGAACAGGAACTGCTGGCCGGTCTCATTGATCAGCCGGTTCAGGTGCGCGTAGATGAAGTTCAGGCCGGGGGTGGTTCCCCAGTGTCCCAGCAGCCGGGCTTTCACGTCAGCAGGCTCAAGCGGCCGGCGCAGGAGCGGATTGTCCCGCAGGTAGATCTGGCCGGCGGAGAGGTAGTTGGCCGCCCGCCACCACGCATCCACCGCCTGCAGCTGGTCCTGCGGCGGCAGTTCCGTTCCGGGCAGGCGGTCTTCAGGGGTTCGGGTGTCGGTCATTGCTGCGTTCCTCCCGGTTGGGGGTGGTTGGAGGTCTTACGGTCTTAGGACGGGTCGGGGATTTCCGCTACGACCTCGGAGGGACGTTTGTCCGGCCGCAGTCCGCGCCATACCGGGTGCCGCAGCTTGCCTGTGCCGGTCCGCTCCGCGTAGGTCACCTCCCCCACCAGGACCGGGCGGACCCAGTGCGCGTCGGAGGCGTCGGCCCGGGGCACGTCGTCCAGCGGAGCGGTCTTGCGGGAGAGTTTCTTCAGCCGTGAGCCCACCAGTGCCAGGTCCTTCTCGCTGAGGCCGGAGCCGACCCGGCCGATGTACTGCAGCTCGGTTCCGTCCGGCACGGCCACCAGCAGGGACCCGACCTTGTTGGCCCGGCTGCCCTGGCCCGGCCGCCAGCCCACTATGACCACTTCCTGGCTGAACTGGTTCTTCAGCTTGATCCAGCTGCGCGACCGGATGCCGGCGGAGTAGTCCGCGGATCGGCGCTTGGCCACGACGCCCTCAAGCCCCAGCTCCTTGCTCGCCTCCACGGCGTCGTCCATGCCCAGGTCCAGGGCCGGGGGAACCTGGATATGCCCGCCGGCGTCGCTCGATTCCACCGCCTGTTCCAGGATTTCGCGGCGCTGTTCCCAGCTGAGCTCCAGCAGGGAGTTCCCGTCCAGCCAGAGCAAGTCAAAGAGCATGAACTGCACCGGAGTCTTGGCGGCCGCGGCTTCCGCGTCGCGGGCACGGGTCAGGTGCATGCGCGGCTGGAGCAGTCCGAAGTCCGGCCGTCCTGCCTTGTTCAATGCCACGATCTCCCCGTCCAGCACGGCCCGCTCACCGTTCAGGGAGCGGCCGAGTTCCTGCAGTTCGGGGTACGCCACGGTCATGTCATTGCCGTTGCGGCTGATCAGCCGGGTGCCCTCCGGGGTCACTTCGGCGATGGCCCGCACGCCGTCCCATTTCATCTCGAAGGCCCAGTCGGCGTCGTCGTTGATATCCGCTTTGGAACCCAGCGTGGCAAGCATGGGCTTCAGGGACGGCATGCCGGAGTCTTTGATGTCCTGCCTGACCGCCGAGGCGTCCGGAAGCGGCAGCGGGTCCGGCCGGGCCTTGGCCGCGGTCTTCGCTGCCTCGGCAGGGTTCGGTGTGGCCGGGGCGGATTTCTTGGACGGGGTCCGCTTGGCCGCAGGCTCCGGGCCGCCTCCTGCCTCCCGGGTCTCCGCCGGGCGCTGGTCCTTCATCAGGTGCAGGAGCCAGTTGCTTTTTCCGTCCTCGCCGCCGGTGTGGATGAAGGCGAAGCGCCGGTCCGCCGCGCCGTCCCGGGCCAGACCGCCGTCGGGCTGGCCGTGCACGGTGACGATGACTTCCTTGTCCGGACGCCATTTTTCCGTGTCGTAGGTGCCGTGGTCCCAGATCGTCACTTCACCGGCACCGTATTCACCCTTGGGGATGCTGCCCTCGAAGCCGCCGTAATCGAGGGGATGGTCCTCCGTCTGGACCGCCAGGTGGTTTCTGTCCGGCGTTGTGGGCGGGCCTTTGGGAACCGCCCAGGAGACCAGGACGCCGTCGCGTTCCAGCCGAAAGTCCCAGTGCAGCCGCCTGGCGTGGTGCTCCTGGATGACGAAGCTGTTGCCGTCGCCTTCCACGGCCTTGGGCGCTTCTTCCGGAACGGGCTCCGGCGTCTTTGCGGCGTCGCGCATGCTGCGGTACTTGTGGAGCCTGTCCGGTGCCGTCGCCGCGTCGAGGTCACCGGCATCCGCCTGTCCGGAGTGCATTCCGGCCAGCGGATCACCGAGGTTGTCCACCCGCTCCAGGACCTGCTCATAGTCCAGCTGCGCCAGGTCCGGGTCCTCCAGTTCCTCCCAGGTCCGCGGCGCGGCGACCGTGGGATGGAACCGTCCGCGCAGCGAGTACGGGCAAATGGTGGTCTTGTTGGCGTTGTTCTGGCTCCAGTCCACCAGCACCTTGCCCTTGCGCAGCGTCTTCTTCATATCGCTGACCACCAGGTCCGGGTGGTCAGCTTCCAGCGCCCGCGCAAGTTCATGCGCGACGGCGCTGACCTCATCCGAGGTCTGTTTCTTATCCAGGGCAGCGTAAAGGTGGATGCCCTTGGAGCCGCTGGTGACCGGGCGGGCGTCGAGCCCCATGTCGGTGAGGATGCTGCGGGCCAGGCGGGCCACCTCGGCGCACTGCGCCAGCGAGGCTCCTTCCCCGGGATCCAGGTCCAGGACCAGCCGGTCCGGATTCTGCTTTACTCCCCGCGCGCCGAACTGCCACTGCGGGACGTGGATTTCCAGGGCAGCCAGCTGGGCCAGCCAGGTCAGCGTGGCCAGGTCATTGACCAGCGGATAGACGTTCGTGCGCTCCTTGTGCTCAATGGCGTAGTGCTTGACCCAACTGGGTGCGGAGTCATCGATGTTCTTCTGGAAGAAGACCTGCCCGGGCTGCTGCGGAGTTCCGACGCCGTTGACCCAGCGCTTGCGGGTGGCGGGCCGGTTGCGGGCGTAGGGAATCAGGGTGTCCGCAATGGCGGCATAGTAGGAGAGAACATCTGCTTTGGTGGTACCGGTTTCGGGGTAAAGCACCTTGTCCAGCGAGGTCAGGCGCAGGCGGTGTCCGTCCACGTTAACCGTTTCCCGCTGCTTCGGGGCCGTTCCCGTACTTGCCATGCCCCCTAGTCTTACCGGGATTAGCAGTTGATTTCCAGTAGCCATCAGCATGCTTACAAAATGTTGCGGGGCTTTTTGGATGGGTTCGCGCAGGGACCTCCGGAGCGCAGGCATCGTGTGTATGTTGGGGAAATGACTGACACGCAGCGGGTCCTGGTCACCGGCGCCACAGGCTACATCGGCGGACGGCTGGTACCGCTGCTCCTCGCGGACGGGCATGATGTGCGGGTGCTGGTCCGCTCACCAGACAAGCTGAACGATGTCCCGTGGCACGACGACGTCGAAATCGTCCAGGGCGACCTGTCGGATGCGGATTCCGTCGACTCGGCGTTCCAAGACGTCGACACGGTGTATTTCCTGGTCCACTCCATGGCGTCCGGCAAAGGGTTCGCCGCGCAGGAAGAGAACATCGCCACCATCGTGGCGCAATCAGCGGAGAACGCCGGCGTTAAGCGGATCGTGTACCTGGGCGGCCTGCATCCTTCAGAGGGCGAGCTCTCCCCCCACATGGCTTCAAGGACCGCCGTCGGCGAGATCCTGCTCAACGGCACCGTCCCCGCAGTGGTTTTCCAGGCCGGGGTGGTGATTGGTTCCGGCTCGGCGTCGTTCGAAATGATCCGGCACCTGACCGAGACCCTGCCCGTCATGCCCGCGCCGAGCTGGGTTCGCCGGAAAATCGAGCCGATCGCCGTACGGGACGTCCTGCACTACCTGACCCGCGCCGTCGACCTGCCCGGGAACCTGAACCGCACCTTCGACCTCGGCTCGGGCGACGTCCTGGAATACGCCGACATCATGAACGGCTATGCGGAGGTGGCAGGACTGCCCCGGCGGCGGATTTATGCCCTCCCCATCCCGGCGCCCAAACTGGCCGGCCTGTGGGTGGCACTCGTAACGCCCATCCCGCTCTCCATGTCCCGGCCCCTGGTCGAATCGCTGCAGCATGATGCAGTGGCCAAGGAACGGGACATCGCCGGCTACATCCCGGAACCTCAGAACGGACTGACGAACTACCACGACGCCGTCACCCGGGCACTGGGCAAAGAGGCCCGTAACGAGGTGGAGACCACGTGGGCCAGCGCCTCCAGCGCGGCCGATCTCGCGTCGGAGCCGCTTCCGTCAGACCCGGACTGGGCCGGCCAGACAGTCTACGTAGACCAGCGCCGGCGCCGGTCCGATGTTGACTCCAGCCACGTCTGGAAGGTGATCGAAGGCATCGGCGGCAACAACGGCTGGTACTCCCTTCCCATGGCCTGGGCCATCCGCGGCGTCTTGGACAAGACGGTGGGGGGTGCCGGCCTCAGCCGCGGACGACGGAACCCGGCCACGCTCTTTACCGGCGATGTCGTGGACTGGTGGCGGGTGGAGTTCCTCGAACGCGGGACGCTGCTGCGGCTTCGGGCGGAGATGCGGGTTCCCGGCAAGGCCTGGCTGGAGCTTCGGGTGGATCCCGACGGCGGCGGAAGCGTCTACAGCCAGCGCGCCATCTACTTTCCGCGCGGGCTTTTGGGGCGGCTGTACTGGTGGCTGATCTACCCCTTCCACGGATTGATCTTCCCGTCCATGGCGAAGAACATTACCCGCCAGGCGGCCCGGCTGGCGGAACTGGGGTAAAGCTTTACCCGGGCAGTTTGTCAAGGTTTGATTCCAGTTTTCCCTGCCCCGCGCGGGGATTGGCTGCGCAGCAGGTCAGCGGGCTAGATTCGTTCCAATCCCGCTCACCTGCCGAAAGCGTCGAACGTGTCCCTGCCACCGTCCAGCCGTGCCCAGGCGCGGCAGCAACGGCCGGCCCCTGCCTTCCGCTATGACATCGAGGGCCTGCGCGCCGTCGCGGTCGCTGCCGTGCTCGGCCATCACCTGTATGCGTGGCCGGCAGGCGGCTATGCCGGCGTCGACGTCTTCTTTGTCATTTCGGGTTTCCTGATCACCACCATCCTGGTGCGCGACATTACCTCTCCGGAGAGGCTTTCCCTCGGCGATTTCTACCGCCGCCGTATCCGCAGGCTGGTTCCCGCCGCGGTCGCAGTCCTCGCCACCACTGCCACGGCCGCTTTCGTGGTGTTTGGTCCCGGACGCGCGGCGGCGATCCTCGAAGACGCCGTCTGGTCCTTCTTCTTCCTGGGCAACTGGCGGTTTGCGGCGTCCGGGACGGACTATCTGAACGCAGGAGCAGCAGTTTCCCCGCTGCAGCATTTCTGGTCCCTCGGCGTCGAGGAACAGTTCTACCTTGCCTGGCCCTGGCTGCTGATGTCAGGCATCGCCCTGGCCGCGGTACTGCGCTGCACCGACCGCGGAATGCGTGTGCTGCTGCTCGCCCTGATCGGCGGTTTCTGTGCGCTCACTTTCGTCTTTGCCCTGTGGGAAACTGCGCACCGGCCCACGACGGCGTACTTCTCCACCCTCAGCAGGGCGTGGGAACTCGGTGCCGGAGCCATGCTGGCGGTCGCGGCACCGTGGCTGGCCCACCTGCCGGGTCTCTTTCGGGCAGTTGCCGGGTGGGTTGGACTGGGCGGCCTCGCACTGTCCTTCGCTGTCCTGTCGCCGCAGAGCACTTTTCCCGGCCCCTGGGCACTGCTTCCCGTGGCCGCCACCGTCCTGCTCATTGCCGCGGGAACGGGTGTCCCTGGACGCGGGTACAACCGGGTGATGTGGCCCCTGACGAATCCTGCCAGCCGTTACCTTGGACGTATTTCCTACTCCCTCTACCTCTGGCACTTTCCCGTCATCGTCTTTTTCGCCGCCCTCATTCCGGAGTCGCCTGCCCTGCCCGCGCTCCTGGTGTCGCTGCTGCTGGCCAGTCTCTCCTTCCACTTCCTTGAGGATCCCGTCCGGCACTCGCGCTGGCTGATGCCCCGGTACACCGCGCGTGAACGGGGCCGGCGCTACTTCCAGCCGGCGACGGCACCGCGTCCGGCCCGGCTGGCCGCCATGGCCGCGGCCACGGGACTGCTGGCCTCGGCCCTGGTGACAGTTGCCATCGATACAGCCCTGCAGAACAGCCTCCCGCCGGCAGCCGCAGAAACGCCGCAGCGGCCTGTACCGATTCCGGTGCCGTCCAGCGTTGAGTCCCTTCCTGCGGAGGCCCCCGGCGAAAGCGGCCCCGCACAGCAGGATCCCCTGACGGCCCACACCGCGGCACTGCGCGAAGCCCTGGACAGCCCGGAATGGCCGGTCCTCTCACCGGATCCGGCATCCTTCACCGAGGGCGGGCGCAACGCGAAACCGGCTGAGTGGATTCAGGACGGCTGCCTTGGCAGCAATGAGGCCAGGAACCCGGACCCCGTCGCCAACACGGCGCACTGCGTCTACGGGGACCCCGACGCTTCCCGGGACCTTGTCCTGTACGGAGACTCAGTGGCGATGGCCTATCTACCGGCGCTGCGGGCTGTCCTGGACCCTGGACAATGGCGGATCCACGTCTACACCGCGGCGGGCTGCACTCCCGCCGACGTTGCCCAGACGCGGATCGGCGGCGCCCCCTATCCCGAGTGCCCGGTCTTCCGGGACTGGGCCGTCCAGAAAATCGGCGAAGTGAGCCCGGAGGTGCTGCTCATGGCATCGTTCCGCTACGATGCGGCGCTCTCCAGCGGCGCCACCGGGGGAGCGGCCGACGCCGAGTGGGCAGGCGGAACGCAGCGAATCCATGAGCGGCTGGCGTCCAAGGCGGAACGCATCCTGGTCCTTGGGGCGCCGCCTGAAGCAAAGGATCCGGCTCAGTGCGCCACCAGGTTCAGCAGCCCCAAGGACTGCGAGCAGGCCCTTCCGGAAGGACACAGTGACCGGGCGGCACTCGAAGCCCGGGCAGCCCTGGCCGGAAACCCCGGCGTTCAGTGGATCGATACCACCGCGTGGTTCTGCGTTGACGGACGCTGTCCCTCCTTCGTGGGCAGCACACCGCTTTACGCCGATGCCTACCATCTCTCCGCTGCCGGCGCTGCGTCTCTGGGACCGCTGGTGGCCCACGCACTGTCCGGCGACCCGGCCGGCGAGGTCCGGCAATGACGCAGCCATCCCACCGAACAGCCTTGCTCACGTAGTATGACTTCAGCCAAAGAGAACCAAGGGGATTGAACATTGCAGGAAAAGAGCAGCCGTAAGCGGTGGATCCTGGCCGCCGCGGCGGGGGTCCTGGTCATCGGCGGCGCAGCAGGCGTTGCCGCTGCCACTGGCGCGTTCGACGGCGGATCCACCGCGCAGACGCCCGGGTCCACGCCGTCGCCCAGCAAGCCGGCCGAACCTGCCGTCCCGGTTGAATTCACCGCCGAACCCGCGCATGACGCCGTCGAGGTCAATCCGGTAACGGTCCCCACTCTGAAGGTCCAGCACGGCACCATCGAATCCGTGAGCCTTGCCCCGGAAGCAGGCGGTGAGGACGTTGCCGGCGAATTCGCCGGCAATCGGACAGAATGGTCAGCGTCAGAGCCCCTGGCTTTCAACACCCAATACACCTTCACGTTCACGCTGGCCGATTCCAACGGCGAGACGAAGACTTCATCGCAGGCCTTCCACACCGTCACACCGCCGAACGAGGCCAACGCCTTTATGGGTCCGCTGGACCAGTCCGTCGTCGGCGTCGGGCATCCGATCGAGATCAATTTCAGTGAACCTGTGCTGAACAAGGAAGCCGTCGAAGCTGCCATCACGGTCAGCAGCACCAGCGGGCAGGTTGGCGCCTTCTACTGGATTTCGGATAACAAGGCACGCTACCGGCCGGAAACATTCTGGGAACCGAACTCCACCGTCACCGTGGATATGAAGCTTTTTGGTGTGGATTTCGGAAATTCGATGATCGGCAACTTCAACGAAAAGCGGACCTTCCAGGTCCACAACAGCCGTGTTGCGGTCGTGGATAACCTGACCAAGACCATGCAGGTCTTTATTGACGGGCAGCTCACCCGTTCGTTCCCCGTCACCCTGGGTGACTCGGAATGGCCCTCTCCCAGCGGCTACCAGGTGGTCATGTCCCAGCACTCGACGCTGCCGTTCCGGGCCGAGAGCATTGGCCTGAAGCCGGGAGACCCCGCCTACTACGAACCCTTCGACGCATCCTGGGCGAGCCGCCTGACCAACAGCGGCGTCTTCGTCCATCAGGCACTGCCCGGGGCCATGGGCGCACTCGGCGTCATCAACGTTTCCCACGGCTGCATCGGCATGTCACCTGAGGGGGCGAAGTACTTTTACGACACCTTCGAACCGGGGGACCTGGTGCAGGTACTGAACACCGGAGTGGGCCCCACAGCCATGTGGGACGGCTACGGGGACTGGAATGTTCCGTGGACGGAATATTCCACGCAGGCGAAGAGCTAGTTCCGGCGGCGACCGAACACAAAGTAGGCGATCGGGCCGACAAAGTTCACGGCGCAGGCTGCGCTCCAGGCAGCTTTGGGACCGTTGATTTCACTGCCCGGACGGCGCCAGATGTCCACGAGCGCGGCACCGGCCAGCAGGAACTGGATGCTCGAAAGGATCCCGAGACCCTTTTTCTGGTCGGCCGTCAGGTCCTGGAAAGACTTTTTCCCGCTCATTGGTTCTCCTTGCTTGGCGTGCCATGCCCGGCGTGGACCGTCAGCGGCCCATCCGCATCCGGAAGGCCTGCATCTGTTCGATGACGACCTGGATGATGGCGGTTATTACCCCCAGCATAATCAGGTTCGGTGCCGCATAGCGGAGTCTCATGGTCCATGGTTCGTTCATGTAACCGCTGTAGTTCACCTGCGGCTCCGCGGGTTCCGGCGGGATGATGATGTCTGCGAACAGCCCGAAGAGGCCCAGCACCACCAGCCCTCCCGCGAGGCCCCAGGCCGCGAGACGGTATTTGCGCTGGCGCCGCTCAAGTTCCACCCAGACCTGCGGAGGAGCACTGGTGGGGTGCGATACTGCCGGGACATCGCTGATCTCCACCATCTGGGGCGTCTCCGCGGTAAACCGCTGGATACCTGTCCCGCCGTCCCCTCCACCACGCTGGAAGGCGGCGTCGTAACGCGGGTCGAAGTCGCTCTGCTTGCTGGTCACGGACTGTGTCCCCTTCGCTTGTCCGGGGCGGGAACCGAAACCGGCTGCGTGCCCGCCGCCTTCGCTGGTGTTTCCCCGGCCCTCCCCCATTGATGGAGCACACTGTAACCCATCCCTGCGGCGGGCGGGCCGGGGACTTGGGACTACTGCGTCAGGAACTTCAACAGTGCATCGTTGACTTCGTCGGCGTGGGTCCACAGGAGCCCGTGCGGCGCTCCCTCAATCTCGATGTACTCGGCCGAAGGCAGAGCACGGGCGAAACGCCGTCCCGTTGCATCAATGGGCAGGATGTTGTCTGCCGTGCCGTGGACGATCAGGGCGGGAACGTCGATCTTCGGGATGTCCTGCCGGAAGTCGGTCAGCCAGGTGGGCTGTGCCGCAATTGACGCGACAGGACTGGCACTGGAAGCCAGGTTCCATCCGGCGTCCATGACCTCCTGGCTAAGCCGCGGCGTGCCCAGCAGTTCATCGGCGTTGTAGAAGTTCTTGAAGAACTCGGTAAAGAAGGCATACCGGTCCGCTGTGACAGCCTCCAGCAGTCCGTCGAAGACCTCTTGCGGGACACCTTCCGGATTGTCATCTGCCTTCAGCAGATACGGCTCCAGCGAACCCAGGAACACAGCCTTGGCGACGCGGCCGGAACCGTAGGTACCGAGGTAGCGGCCCACTTCCCCGGTACCCATGGAGAAGCCGACCAAAACGGCGTCCTGGAGGTCCAGCGTGTTGAGCACGGAGTTGAGGTCCGCTGCGAAGGTGTCGTAGTCGTAACCCGTGGCAGGCTTACCGGATCGGCCGAAACCGCGGCGGTCATACGTGATCACCCGGTAACCCGCCGCCAGCAGTGCAGCGGTCTGCTTCTCCCAGGAGGACCCGTCCAGCGGGTAGCCGTGGATGAGGACAACCGGCTGCCCCGAGCCGTGGTCCTCGTAGTAGAGGTCTATCGAGGTGCTGTTTTCCGTACCTACGCTGATGCGTCCCATTGTGGTTCCTCCTCGTGAAGCGTTGAGAATGATCATTCTCCATCGTGTGCCAACTCTAGGGAACGATCGTTCTCAGAGCAAGTACAATGGAGCGTATGGACTTAGCGGACGAACGTGGACACATCATCGACGTCGCGGACCGCCTTTTTTATCAGCGCGGCGTCCAAGCTGTCGGCATGGCTGAACTTCGGCGCGAGGCTGGCCTCCCGCTGAAGAAGCTCTATGCCCTGTTCCCGTCTAAGCAGGCCATACTATTCGCCGTGCTGGACCGGCGCCACACCACCTGGACTACCGGGTTGCAGGCCAGGATCGATGAAGCCCCGGAACCGCGGCAGAAGCTGCTGGCCGTCTACGACTACCTTGCCGACTGGTTCGCGGAGGAATCCTTCCGCGGCTGCGCCTTCATTAACACCTTTGGGGAACTGGGGAGCCAGTCCCCCGATGTTGCGCAGCGTACGCGGGCCCATAAGGAGTCTTTCCAGCGCGTAGTGGACGAACTGGTTGCGGCAGCCGGCGGGGAACCGGTCCTCGGCCCCCAGCTGGTCCTGCTGGCCGAGGGAGCACAGACGACGGCGGCGATCCGCGGGTCCGCCGAACCGGCCCACCAGGCACGCCGGGCCGCCGAAATCCTGATTGACGCCCAGATGCAGGTGGCCTCCGCTTAGGCCCTGTCCGCACAGCGGACCTTTGGATGCAGGCTGCCTTCTGCGCCTACACCGGGCTCCGGAGAAGGCTGAAGGCCAGTACCGCCATGAAGACGGCGATCCCCAGGTCGAGCACCCGCCATGCCGTGGGCCGGGCGAACACCGGGGCCAGCAGCCGGGCACCAAAACCCAGGACGGTGAACCACACGGCGCTGGCGGCCACGGCGCCGGCCGCGAAGATCCAGCGGCCGTCAGCTCCGTGAGTGGCTGAAAGCGAACCGAGCAGGACCACCGTGTCCAGGTACACGTGCGGATTGAGCCAGGTGAGGCTCAGGCACGTGAGGACAGCTGCCGCCGTCGACCCGCTTCCCGTCCCAGCTGCATGCAGTGCTGAAGGTCGGATAGCGCGCCGAAGGGACAGCCCTGCGTAAACCAGGAGAAACGCTGCCCCCGCCCAGCGCAGCACGTCTACCAGGAAGGGGGCGGATTCGGTCAGCCTGCCGATACCTGCTGTTCCGGCAAGGATCAGGACGGCGTCGCTGAGGATGCAGACAGCGAGCACTGCAGGCAGATGTTCGCGCCGGATTCCCTGCCGAAGGACAAAGGCGTTCTGCGCGCCAATGGCGACTATCAGTGCCAGCCCACTGCCGAAGCCGGTGAGCAGGGAAACGAGATGGGAGGTCATGTTCCCTACGTTAGGACTCTGGGAACATTACTTCCTAGCTAATTATTTTCACCGAACATTAGTATTTCTTAATATGGACTTCAACGCGGACCAGCTGCGCGCCCTGAGCGCTGTCATTGACCACGGGGGCTTCGACGCCGCCGCGGCCGCACTGCACCTGACCCCGTCCGCCGTCAGCCAGCGGGTCAAGGCACTCGAGGTGCGGGCCGGCTGCATCCTGGTCCGCCGCACCCGTCCGGCGGCGGCAACGGAGCCCGGTGCCGTCCTGCTGCGTTTGGCGCGGCAAATCGCCGCCCTGGAGAGCGACGCCGTCGAACGGCTGGGGCTGACGGAGCAGGGACGGCCCCCCAGTGTGCAGCTGGTGGTCAACGCAGACTCGCTGGCGACCTGGGTGCTTCCGGCCTTGGCGGGGCTGCAGGACGTGAGCCTGGAGTTCATGCTGGAGGACCAGGACTATTCGGCGGAGAGCCTGCGGAACGGAACTGCCATGGGAGCGGTGACCTCCAGTCCGGCAGCAGTACAGGGCTGCTCGGTCACACCGCTGGGAGTCATGCGCTACCGGCCGGTGGCCAGCGCTGCGTTCTGCCGCCGGTGGTTTCCCGAAGGATGGACGGCGCAGGCTGCCGGCCTGGCACCCATGATCGTCTTCAACCGCAAGGATGCGCTCCAGGAGAGATTTCTGGAGGAAAGATTCGGGTCCGGAGTAATGCCACCGCGCCACTACGTTCCTGCGTCCTCAGACTTCCTGCAGGCGGTGCGGCTGGGGTTTGGCTGGGGCATGCTTCCGGACCTCCAGACCAACCCGTTCCTGGAAAACGGTTCCCTGGTGCTTCTCGAGCCGGGACAGATCCTGGATGTTCCCCTCTTCTGGCAGCAGTGGCGGGTTGAGATTCCGGCACTTGCGCGCGTGGCCGAAGCCCTGGCGCGGGCCGCAGGGCGGGATCTCCGCCAAAATCGCAGCTAGAGGGCCGAGTGGTCACCCAAATGGTGGAAAGTGCGGTCGTGGTAAACCAGGGGTGCCGCGGGCGGGCCGGTCACGATCTCCTCCACGCCGGCGGCCAGCAGGATTGAACTTCCGGCCTGCATCCGTGACATCACGCGGCACACCAAAGCACGGGGGACGCCGTGCAGCAGTGGTTCTCCCCCGGGAAGACGGGTCCAGTCCCGGTCCGGACCGAACCTCTCGGAACCGGCAGACGCGAAAACGGCTGCCAGCTCTGCGTTGTCTGCACCGAGCAGATGCACCACCACGGTTTCCGCCGCGCCGATGACGCCGGCTGACCCCTGCGCCGACGCCAGGGAGAAGGCCACGACCGGCGGAACGGCGGATACCGAACTCACGGAGGATGCCGTCAGTCCGACGGGACCTTCCGACCCCTCGGCGGTAATAATGGCGACTCCGGCGGGATGGCCGCGGAAGGCGTCTTTGAAGTCATCAACGAGGGGATGGGTTACTGCCGTTGAAGTCATGGCTCAACGTTAGAACCTCAACAATAGTTGAGGTCAAATCAGGAGCCCGGTTCCAGCATCCGCGCGCCTGGAGCCTCCAGCCCCGAAGCATCCTCCGGATTCACAAAACCGCATTCCGCCAGGGACAGGCAGCCGCAGCCAATACATCCTCCGAGCCGGTCGCGCAGTGCTTCCAGCTGCCGGATCCGGTCATCGAGTTCGGCCCGCCAGACGCCACTTAGGCGCCGCCAGTCATCCTGGTCCGGCACACCGTCGCCGGGAAGCTCGGCGAAAACCGCGGCGATATGGGAGAGCGGGATCCCCGCTCGCTGGGCGGCCCGGATGACCGCGACCCGGCGCAGCACCGAGCGGTCGAAACGACGCTGGTTTCCGGCGGTGCGGCGGCTCCGGATCAGGCCCTGGCGTTCATAGAAGTGCAGGGCGGAGACAGCGACGCCGCTTCGCTCAGCAACCTGCCCTACTGTGAGTTCGTCACGTACCCGGGATTGAGAGTCCATACCGCTGATTCCTGCCCCTCCCCGCCGGACCGGCCGGGAATTAGCCGGGTGCCGTCTCCATTAAACCAACCGGCGGAACGGCGTGGCCGTAACGGAAGAGGTTCTGCGGGTCCCAAGCGGCTTTGGCATCCCGCAGCCGGGTGTACATCTCCGGTTCCCAGGCCCGGGCGCGGTTGGCCTCATCCCCCGCCGGGCCGTGGAAGTTGATCAGGCTGCCGGCAGCCCAGGGCTCCAGCGCGAGAGCCAGCCTGGTCAGAGCGGCTTGCACGGGATCGCCGTCGGACGGGCCCGCGACGCCGAGGATGAAGAGATGGAAGGCGGCAGAGCGTCCCGATACGGCATCCGGGAATGCGGGAGCCTCGCCCAGCGCCCCGCCAAGAAGGCGCAGCTCGGCCATGACCAGGGGCGTTCCGGAACCCGGGCCAATTTGCTGCAGCAGTTCACTGGCCGTTTCGTCGCTGAGTTCCGTCAGCAGCATTCCCCGTTCCATGCCGGGAGCGGGATCCGTGGGGTCGCCGTGTACTGCATCGATGTCCCGGTAATTCATGGGTCCCGTGGTGTCCCGCAGTGCCTGTACTTCCCGCATAGGTGCCAGGAGTTCAGCTGCCTCCCCTGCTTCTCCAAAGAACCCGAAGCGCAGGATGACCGGGGCCGTACCCCGCATCTCTTCCGGAAGGAACGGAAGGTCGGGCAGGTGCATAAATGCCAGCGACGCTGAAGCCTCCCGCGGCAGCGTCGGTGCCCACTGCCGGAAAAGTTCCAGCACCCGGGCGGAGGAATCTTCCGCATAAACGAGTTGCCCGCCGTAGAACTCCCCCAGCGGAACCACGCCCAGGGTCATGGATGTGACGATTCCGAAGTTACCCTTGCCCCCTCGCAGCACGGTAAAGAGCTCCGGCTCCGTCTCCGGATCGATTCGGCGATGCCGCCCGTCGGGGGTGACCAAATCGAAACTCCGGACATGGTCCGATGCGAAGCCGAGCGTCCGTCCCATCAAAGGCAGCCCGCCTCCGAGGGTGTAGCCCACCACGCCCACGCTGGAACTGGAACCGTGCGCCGCCGTCAGGCCCAGTGGCAGCAGCTTTTCCAGCACCGATGACCACCGCGCTCCCGCCCCGACGGTGACGGCACCGGATGCCGGGTCCACGGCAACTTCCTGGAGCCGCGAAGCGTTGACCAGCAGTCCTTCATCCATGGGCGCAGAGGCGTTGTGCCCTGTCGCCTGGACGGCTACCGGAATGCTGCGTTCGGCCGCCCACCCGACTGCCCGGGTGACGTCGCCGGCGTCGAGCGCTCCCAGCGTGGCATCCGGCCGGTGCACCTGCGCGAGGTTAAACGCCGCGGTGTCCTCGGCGTAGACGGCTTCGCCCGGAAGGCCGATAATCCCGCTGACCAATCCGCGCAGGGTCTCTAGGTCTTGTTCCTGAATCATTCGGTTCTCCCGGATTGGCTGTCCCTATGAGTCAGCTACCGCCCCGAGCGCCGGATAACTGCTCACAGGTTAAAGGCGGATTGACGCGGCGCCAAGGGCCCTCGGAAAAACGGCCGCGGTGCGCGAGTCTGGAAACTCTCAGCCTGCTTGGTGTTCACTTGGTACATGAGAGCGATCTGGAAGGGTGCCATAGCGTTCGGTCTGGTCAACGTGCCGGTTAAGGTGTATTCCGCCACCGAGGACCACGATGTCAGCCTGCATCAGGTGCACGAAAAGGACGGCGGGCGGATCCGCTACCAGCGGCGCTGCGAGATTTGCGGCGAAGTCGTTGAGTATAAAAACATCGCCAAGGCGTATGACGACGGCGAGCAGACAGTGGTGCTCACGGACGAGGACCTGGCATCGCTGCCCGTGGAGAAAAGCCGCGAAATCGACGTCGTGGAGTTCGTCCCGAGCGATCAGGTGGACCCCATCCTCTTCGACCGGACCTACTATCTCGAGCCGGATTCCAAGTCCACAAAGTCCTACGTCCTCCTGCGCCGGACTCTCGAAGAGACGGACCGGACGGCCATCGTGCAGTTCTCCCTCCGGCAAAAGAGCCGGTTGGGTGCACTGCGGGTCCGCGGTGACGTCCTGACACTGCAGACCCTGCTCTGGGAGGACGAGGTCCGCGAGGCAGCCTTCCCTTCCCTGGAGGAAAGCGTCCGAATTTCGGCCAAGGAGCTGGAGATGTCCTCCGCGCTGGTCGATTCGTTCAGCTCCGACTTTGACCCGTCCGGCTTCACCGACGAATACCAGGAACAGCTGCGGACCCTCATCGAGGCCAAGCTGGAAAAGGGCGAAGCGCTGGACACGCAGGAAACCTTCGGTGAGGAGTCCGAGGATGAGGGCGGAAAGGTCCTGGATCTGATGGAGGCACTTCGCCGCAGCGTCGAGAAGAACCGCGGCAAAAAGAGCGGGACCACTGAGAAGGAACCAGCCGAGAAAAAGCCCGCGGCTAAATCATCCAGCCGGAAAACCAAGAAAGGTGCGTAAAGGATGAGCTCTACGAGTTATTTCCGTGACCGCCGCGGCAAGCAGACCGTTTTCCTGCGCCCCAACCTTCCGCTCCTCGCCTGGGCCGGTTTCGGGGCAGCCTCAGGGATGGCGCTCACGCCCCGCTACAGGACGCTGCTGCACCGGGCCAGCCAGGGATCCATGATGTGGTGGGCCGCCGGCGAAACCTTCCGCGGCCGCAGCCCCTTCCGCCGGACGATTGGCGCAGCCACGCTGATGCGGTCGCTGAGGCGGTGAAGGGAAGGCGCTACTGCCGGTAGCCTTCGACTTCACTGACAGGCCGGACTGATGCTTCGTCCGGGTTCGCTCCGGCGTCCATGCGTGCCCGGCGCTGCCTGAGCAGGTCCCAGCACTGGTCGAGCTGCTCTGCTACCCGTCGAAGCTGTTCAGCGTGCTGATCCGGGTCCTGGTCGGGGCCCGCATCACGCAGGGCCTGTTCCTGGTCTACCAATTCCTGGATGCGTGACTGAATCTGCTCGGTATCCATGCGCTCCACGGTAGTCAGCGAGGCGCACGTGCGCCATACCTACGCCCGGCTTCTCAGCCGGGCAGCTGGCGGAGGAAACCTGAGAAACCACCGGGGGCCCGGCCCTGGGACCGCCCGGACGTGACCGACCGGTTCCAGTCCGTTGCAACCCAGGCAACGCCGGCGGCTTTCATCCGGTTGGCCAGGTCCAGGTCTTCGTGCTCCGCCATCGGCAAAAAACCTCCTGCCGCGGCGTAGGCCAGGTCAGAGAAACCAAGATTCGCCCCGTGAACATGAGGATGCCCCTCGGCCAGTTCATGGCGGGCATGCCACAGGGCCAGGTGCCGCGGAGTGAGATCCGAGGCGTCGGGAACAACTGTCCCCAGCACCAGGCCATAGCCGGAAGCCGCGAACTGCAGCTGGGTGTGCAGCCAGTTGCGCGGGACTACCGTGTCCGCATCTGTGTTGCCGATCCACTGGGCTCCGGCCTCCAGAAGTGCCTCCACCCCGGCGGCCCGTGCTTCTCCGACGATGCCGGCGCCGGTTTCCAGCAGGTGAAGCTCAAGTCCCAGTTCATACGCGGCCCGGTCGGCGGCATCGGCTGTGCCGTCGGTGGAGGAATCGACCACGACGGCGACACTCACGGGACCGGTCACCCCGGCTTCCGGCGTACAGGCCGCCGCTACCGAGGCCAGCGTCCGCGGCAGCAGTTCTTCCTCATTGCGTGCAGGAATGACGACGCCGGCCCGGCGCAGGGTCAAAGCAAGCCCTCACGGCGGGCGGGCGATACTGCCTGCGGATGCACCAGGACGTCGATCCGAAAGTCTTCCTCGATATGCTCGGCCTGGATCTCGAGACCGCTTCCGTCCCGAAACGCCTGGTGGACATCGTCACCGCAGAGCGGCCAGTCCGCCATGGGGTGCCGCCAGTGACAGAGCAACAGCACGCCGTCTTCCGCGAGCGTTCCGGCAGCCTGCGACACAACGTCGCGAAGCTGGGACGGGGACATGAAATAGCCAACTTCGGAGATGACCACAAGATCGAAGGTTCCTGCGGGCCAGTCGCCGGGAATGCTGCCCTGGACCAGGCGGACCCCCGGCTCGGCTTCCAGCCGCTCCCCGGCCAGGCCCAGCGCCCGCTGTGAGACGTCCATGGCGGTTACCGAATCGGCTCGCCGGGCCAGCTCCGCTGTCAGCACCCCGATGGAGCACCCGGGTTCGAAGACCCGCCCAAAACGTTCCTGCGGAAGCATGGCGAGCGTCAGGGCGCGTTTACGGTGTTCGTAGAAGCTTCCTTCGAAGTTCCATGGATCGGAGGATCGTGCATACAGGTCTTCGAAGACGCGGGTTTGGGATTTCGGAACCGTGACGGCGAAGCTCTCGAACGGGCGCTCAAAGTGAGCCAGGACTTCCGGTGCGAGCAGGACCTCGTCTCCGGGCAGGTCGGAGAGTGGGTTCACCTGGCTGTGGTGGGCTGCCATGGCCTCGCGTTTTGCCGCGGCTGCGTCCTGCCCCAGCGCAAAGACACACAGTTCAGGCGGCACATCGGCGGGCGTCCCCCAGTGCCAAAGCCAGATGGGGTACTCCAGGAGCGGCAGGCGTGCCTTTGCGGCGAATTCAGCTGCTGCCTTGCCGGCAGTGTCGTGGTCCGTGTGCCCGTCGCCCCGCCACGGTGCGGCAACCCACAGATCATCACTGTCTTCACCGACGACCTCCACCAGGGCCCGGTCCACCTCGGCCCGGTGTGCGGACAGTCCGCCGTCCGGCAGCGAGAGCAGATGGACCCGTGCTGCGGGCGCCAGCCGGGAGACGGCGTCGTGCAGTTCCTTGTTCCGGAGAGTGGCCAGCGCCTGAGGCGAGTACGTCTTGGAGTCTGGATGCGATCCTTCTCCGGCGGTTGCCACGATGACATCGATTGCCGTCCCGGCTGCTGCCAGGGAGGCAACCAGCCCGCCCGCTCCCAGGGTTTCGTCGTCCGGGTGGGCGGCAAGCACCACCAGCCGGGACGGGACGCCGGGAAGCTCATCGGAGAGCGGCCGGACGTTCCGCAGCACCTCCAGCCAGGCCGGTTCGCTGCGGGTTTGGTCCAAGTGCGTAAAACTCACCAAGGATCTGCTCCTCCAGCCAGCACGGCACTGCCCAGCGAAGCGTCGTCGCGCTCGGCGTGGTGCTGGCGTATGTACACGTGCAGGTCGGCTACCCGCCGGGCATGTTCCTCTTCCGTTGCCAGCGGCCCCGGCCCCATGCCATGGGCAGCCGCCACCAGCACCCGTTCCGCTGCCCCGGCGACGACGCTCCTGACGCGGGCAGCCAAGACGGCGCCGGAGGTGCTGTTCGCCCGGCCGGCATCAACCTCACGAGCGGCCGAGGCCAATGCCGTACGGGCCGCGAACAGGGCGGTGTCCACTTGTCCCATCAGCATCGACGCGATCTGGTCCGGCTTCCGCTCACGGCTCGCCTGCAGCAGACGTCGCGCAACGCCTACGGCTCCGCCGTACCAGACGGCAGCCACCCCCATGCCTCCCCAGGCGAAGCCGCTGCGCTGCAAGTACCAGTTGTCTGTTCCGACGGGAACGCCGGGGACATTCGAGAAATCGACCGGCGCGCTGTCCACGGCGGCCAGTCCCCGGCTAATCCAAGGCCCCCGGCCGGCTACTACACCGGGCTCCCGGAGGTCTACGGCGAATGCCCGGCGGGATTCGGGGCCGGTACGGGCGGTCACTACCGCATAATCCAACTGGTCGGCCAGGGAACACCACGGCTTGCGGCCGGTGATTCTCCACTCCCCGTCCTGCTGCTCTGCTTCGAGGCCCATCCCGCCGGCTTCGGCTGCGAAGACTCCCCAGGACCCGCCGTCGAAAGATATACCCTTTGCGGAATATTCCGTATGCTCGGGATCCGATGTGGACTCAGACAGGATCGCGCGGGCATCGAGATGAGGCTCAACCACCCGTGCTGCCGTCAGATCGGCGGCACCCAGGGTAGCGAGCAGCTCCCACAGATACCGCGTTGAGCCCCGGCCAGGCAACGGAGCTTCGGCAGCCGCGGGCTTAAGGATCGAGAGTGCTGCGACAGCCGAACCGTTTATTTCCCCTGCCATTCTTGCCAGGTCGGCGAGGGCGGCATCCGAAGACTCCGGGGATGCGGCTGCCAGACGGACCACGCCGGTCATTGGCTGATGCCGACGGACATAGTCCTGGCGGAGGATCGGGCATTATCGGTGCTATGCAGGTGCACGGCAGCACTCCCTTCGTAAGGATGCTGTCTAAATTACAGCCTGCGCGGCGAGTACGGGAATCTGCCGTCATACTCGTTTTCTCGAGTGACACGTCGGACATGCGAAAGGCACGGCCAGCATGCCGTGCCTTCCTTCGAACCCTAGTTCGGAATACTTCCTTCACCGGGGGATCCCCGGCTGCCGCTGCTTCCGCTCGCCCGCTCAGCGCCAAGGACAAAACCGAGAATGATCATGACGACTGCCAGCCCCAGGTGCAGCCAGTTGTCCGCCCAGTTGAACGGGACGAAATTGCCTGCACCATTCAAGGGCACAATCAGCCCGTAAATGAAGAGGAGCAGGTACAAGACACCGGCGCCAATCAGGTACGTCCGTGCTGATGAGTGGCTTCTGGCCATCCACAGGCCGACGAATCCGAGCAGCATATGAACAACGTTATGGAGTACTGACACCTGGAAGAGACCCAGAAGTGCGGCCTCGGACGTATACCCGGCAAAGTAAAGCGCGCCGTAGTTCGTGGTGATTCCGGGGATAAAGCCCAGTACGCCTATAGCCAGGAAAATCACGCCAAAGACGATCGCTGCTATCTGGGTGCTGGTTCTGCGGGAAGACAGTCCCCGGCTGCTGCTTGCGTAAGACATGGCCAACTCCTTAGCTCCGGCGAAGAGTCGTGGACTCCGGCCATACGGAGGCCCGTAAACCTACGCTTTTAACTGTTGCACAGCGGCTTACCCTTGGGAAGCATGCTTACTACCCAGTGTCAACGTGTACGCAAAAGGGCTCAACAGACCTTGACGGACGGCCTTCAGGGCTGTGGGCTGGAGCCCGGTCCACAGGAAGGAACGCCATGCAATCGCTCTGGCTGGATACCGCTCCCGCAATCCCCTCTGACACCTTCGTCCCGGGAAGCAGCTATGACACCGTTGTCGTAGGTGCGGGACTCACGGGGCTCACCACGGCCCTTCTCCTTGCCCGGCGGGGACAGCGGGTTGCCGTACTGGAAGCACGAAAGACCGGCGCTGTCACTACCGGAAACACCACGGCGAAAATCAGCCTCCTGCAGGGCACTGTCATCTCAGGAGTGGCAAGGCATCACAACACCGGTACAGCCACCGGGTACGTCGACGCCAACCGCCGCGGGCAGGAGTGGCTGCTGCGGTTCTGCACGGAGGCAGGTGTGGGCTACGAAGTCCGGGACGCCTGGACCTATGCCGTCACTGAAGCGGGTGCGTCCTCGCTGTCCGACGAGCGGGATGCGTGCCTCGCGGCTGGACTTCCGGTCCAGAGCACCACCGATACTGAGCTGCCGTTCGCCGTCAGGACCGCCCTGAAGCTCCCCGGCCAGGCACAGTTCCATCCCCTGGAGGCACTGGCAGCCCTGGCACGTGAACTCCGAAAGCACTCCGGGGCCCTCATTGAGGGCATCCGGGTCACTGAAGTCCATCACACGCCTGAGGGGAAGGTGCGTGTGGACACCGCGGGCGGATCCGTCGAGGCCGGCTCCGTCGTCCTTGCCACCGGAATACCGATCCTGGACCGCGGAGGTTACTTCGCCGTCGTCAAGCCGCTTCGTTCCTACGCAGCTGCTTTTCCGGTGAGAGGTGAGGTCCCCGCCGGCATGTACCTGTCCGTAGACCAGCCGGCGCGTTCGCTCCGGACGGCGAGTGTGAACGGCACACAGTATCTGGTGTCCGGCGGCAATGGCCATCCTGTGGGCCGCGCGTCCCATACGCGCGACCGCGTCACCGATCTTAACCGCTGGACGCAGGAGCACTTCGATGTCTCAGAAGCCCGTTACGGCTGGTCTGCCCAGGACTACGGACCGGCGTCGGCAGTACCATACGTGGGGGAACTGCCCCTGCTCGGCAAGAACATCTATGCAGCCACCGGATTCAACAAATGGGGCATGACCAACGCTGTAGCAGCTGCGTTGTCACTGGCTGCAAAAATCCTTGGCGAACCCGATCCGTCCCAAGACCTGTACAAGGCGAAGATTAGCGTGCCCGACGCCATGTCCACTGTGAAGGACAACGCCGAGGTCGGCCTCCAGATGATCAGCGGCTGGGCCGGCGGACTCGCCCGCACGGCTGATTCTGTCCCTCCCGAAGGTCTCGGCGCCGTGGTCAGGGAGGGCGGCACGCCGGTGGCCGTCTGCACCGTCAACGGTGTGACCACCCGGCGCTCTGCCATCTGCCCTCACCTTCACGGCATCCTGAACTGGAACGACGCGGAGGCCTCTTGGGACTGTCCCCTGCACGGCTCGCGCTTCGCAGCCACAGGCGAGGTCTTGGAAGGACCTGCGGTCCGGGGACTGGATCCGGCGTAAGCGGGCGCGAACGGCCCTGTTCCGGACAACAAAAAGCCCGGTGTCCCTCCTCGAACGGGAGGGACACCGGGCTTTGTGTCCGGATCGGACAGGAAAGCGGCTAAACGCCGCTCGCCCTCGGGCCGCCCGACTCCGGATCATCGAGTGAGGGGTCGGCCGTTGGGGCGGCCTTCAGGCCCCCGGCACCCGTGGCAGCCGTTGGGGCAGCGTCCACATTTCCGCGCCAGGAGCCTGTCTCAGATCCCCGTGACTCGATGAATTCTTTAAACCGTGCGAGGTCTCCCTTGACCCGGTGGTCGTCGGCACCAACAGCGGCACCGAGTTTTTCCGCGAATGTCTCCGGATCCCAGTCCAGCTGAACCGTGACACGGGTCTCGGCGTCGCCAAGGCGGTGGAACGTCACGACGCCGGCGTGCGACTTTCCGTCGGTGCTCTTCCAGGCAACACGCTCATCCGGGTGTTGTTCCGTGACCGTCGTGTCGAACGTCCGCTCGACACCGCCGATCTTGGTGGTCCAGCGGGATTCCATGTCCGTGATTTGGGTGACGGACTCCACGCCCTTCATAAAGTGCGGGAAAGACTCAAACTGCGTCCACTGGTTGTAGGCCGTGGTGACAGGTACAGCAACGTCAACGGATTCTTCTACGGTGTGCATAGTGTCCCTTCAGTCGCGGGTGGCACTGTTCGTTGTGAAACAGTCCCCAATACTAAGGGGCCTTATTCATCCCCGGTTCCCCACCGTAACCAAGTGGACAACAGATCACAAGCTGACGGTAAGCTTACTTATATCCCGGCCCGGCCCCGAACCGGAGATCCCGCACGACGCCGCGGCCGAACCGGCTCTTCTCGTCAACATGTGGAGGAAATATGAAGGCATCACAGCAGCTGACCACCAACCTGCAGGCCGTCCTGGTGGACCTGATTGAACTTCACCTGCAAGGGAAGCAGGCGCACTGGAACGTGGTGGGCAAGAACTTCCGCGACCTCCACCTGCAGCTGGATGAGATTATCGACGACGCCCGGCTCTTCGCGGACGAACTCGCCGAACGAATGCGTGCCCTTGAGGCCGTCCCCGATGGCCGCAGCCAGGCCGTCGCCGAAGGCACGTCCCTGCCGCCGTTCCCCGCGGGCCTGGTCGACACCAAACACACCGTCACGCTGGTGGTGGCACTGCTCCGCGGAACGGTCCAGACCATGCGGGACGTCCATGACCAGGTGGACGAAGAGGACCCGACGACCGCGGACATCCTGCACGGTTTCATCGGCAAGCTCGAGCAGTACGCATGGATGGTAGACGCTGAGAACCTGCAGCCGACCGCGAACGTCGTTCAGCCCGAGGGTGCAGAAAAGAGCGCCACGGTCTAGACCCGGCAACCACGAAACTGACGGCCGCGGGCCCCCGCCCAACCCGGGCCGCGGCCCGCCGGGGGTTGCCGCCCCAGCCCCGAGCCCCCCCCC